>CAJLYO010000007.1 GCA_905210885.1 uncultured Eubacteriales bacterium
TTACCGAAGGCGTCATGCTCATAGTTTTACGCGTTGTTTGCAAAAGTTAAAACCGGTAGGGTGTTATGCTTGTCCGACAAAAATCGTTTGACGGAGATTGCGTCGTAAATATCAGGGCGGATAAGTATCCGCCCGTACTGTGAATATTCTTTTTCCAATCCTGTATGGTAACAACGCCAACCGAACGAGAAAGATTATTGTTTAATACTTTCCTTTATAGTTCGGTGGATATCCTGCTGAATCCGTATCCAGTAAAGGAACAAAATCGGAACGGTAAATAAACACCATGTTTTCGGAATTTTTTTGCTTGAAATATGGAAATCCTATGTATTTACCTCTTGCTTTAAACGTTGCTTCCTTAAAATTGTATCTAAGACTTTCTAATTCTGAGCCATATGATATAATGAACATTTCCTTTCCAAAATCAATATCCGGCAGTTTCAAATTAAACTTTTTTTCAATATTTTCAACCTGTTCCTGATTAGTTATGCTTTCCCAATACGGAATCGGTCTTTTAGACATATCCAAATTATAATCTTTAATTTTGTACAAGTTAATATCCTGATAATTCTGTTGGTATTGTGCTTTGTTAATTAAATTATAACCTATAACCGTAATAACAATGGTAATAATACCAACTAATGTCCAAATTATTTGCTTACCAAATCCTTGATTTACTGCCATATTGTCCAATATCCAACACCTCCATCTTTATTCAACCAGAATGCAATCTTGCCATTTGGTGCCTTTTTTCCTAAAAACCTTCGTTCAGCTGTCCAGCCATAATATGCATCTTGATCCCACGCAAGTCTTGGCATGTAATGCCCAAGCAAGTTTGTATACGCCAAACTACCATCCATACCATATACAATATCAATATTGTGCGCAACAAGAAATTCAACAGCAATATTATGACCAAAACCCTTAGCTTGGTATTTTGCATTTGAATAAATATAATCTAAATGACCCCCGTTGCATGACATCACATTCAGAGATTTCATTGTTGCTTTTGTCAAGTCACCAACGTAATAGCCTGAAGAACCATTCAGTGTGACGTCTTGTGTTGAAGATGTTAATTGCCCTAATTGACCGTCAGCATCACCCAAGTAAATGGTAAAAGGAGAACCGTGAAACAGCATTGAAACTCCATCTATTGCTCCGTCAGTTTCTATCATTTTATTCCAATTACTTAAAAATCCGGTGAGTGACCATATATCAACTAAGTGCACTTCCGTACCATATTGAGCCTTTAAGTTTTCAGCTTCGGTTTTTGCCTGTTCTCCGAACGATTCGCCATCATAAAATACCCAACTATCCAACCCCCAAGGATCAACTGCATTAACCGGATTATTACCACAGTATGCATACCAGTTGTCGCCGTCTTTTGCCGGATCCTCTGTGGTAAACCTGCCTATGCTTGGGTCGTAATAGCGGTTACGCAGATAGATAAAGCCGGTTTCATTATCGTAATACTCGCCGCAATAACGGAAGGGGTTAGAGTCGACGGTATTTGTTTTCTGATTACCGAAGGCGTAATGTTCGTAGTTTTACGCGTTGTTTGCAGAAGTTAAAACCGGTAGGGAACAGCCTGTGTGCTGTTCAGTCACTGCACAAATTTGTTACAGCGGAACGACACTCGGGGTCGTTCCCTACCGTGGTAAAACTTTGTTATTTTAGCTCAAGATGAGTAATGGTTCTGTTGCCTTATAACTAAGCTTTGCTAGGTTAATATAACTGTCCTTTGACTATTATTAGTCAATAGATATTGTCATTTTTCTCATAGACGCATCATTGCCTGCTGTTATTACAAAGTTTTCATTGTGATATTTAAACGATAATTTTAATTTTTCTCCCTCAAATGATTTTAAAAGCAAGTTATTTTCGGCAACAGAAAAATAGAAATCAGAGATTTCTGCAAATGAGGCTTGTGTAATATAAACAGCATCTGTATCTGATGTCCGATAATGTAAAATCGTTTTATCCGGCAGCGGTAAATAAAAACTTTGATTGTTTATGATGTATCTGTGCTGCTCTGTTGTATTGAATTTCATATCAACCATATGTTTGAATGAAGGCACTGACAAATACGCACAACAGATTGTGCATAGAGCAATGCAAATTCCTAACACAGTCGATATACTAGTTTTTATGTATATTTTAGGTGTTGCAATTGCAATTGTAGTGATAGCAGTCGCAATAATAAGTAACACAATCAATAAATAATTATTCATATTATCACATTCCCTTTTTATTCGAATTTTGCTGTTGAAAAACTACCAATGTTTATTAAGTCATAATCGATATACCTATTACTTTGTGTCCAGCCATCATAAACTTTAATAAATCGTTTTGTTTCTCTAAACCAACCATTGCTTCTTGTAAACTCGCTATACCCCACAACTGAAACTGTGTGATCTCCATAATATCCAAAAGCTATATTAAATAGTAGCGGTCGTCCAGCGTCAATCTCAGTTTTTACAGTGTTAAAATCCCAGACGTATATACTCTTGCCCTCACCTTCATAGCCATATTTTTTAAACGTATCATTTATAATATTATTTATTTTAGTTGGAAATGTTCCGGTTTCATTGCTATATCCATAGCCCTCAGCAATTGCTTTTATATCACTGTATAAGGTTGCATCATCTGGTATACTATCTTTACCATAGTTATCTCTGTAATAAGCAAAGACTCTTGTAATTGCAGTTAATACGCAATTGTTTGCATCTGTTTCTAAATCTTTCATCAAAAATTTGGGAACATTAGGCTCCAATGTACCCCAATTACTAGAAACCCAACCGTTCTTATACTTATCATTTACATATGCACTTGTATCATAAATTCCACCGTAACCGCATTCTCCTGTGATTTGTCCATCAGTACATCCATTAGGATCTATCCTATTCACCGGATTATTGCCGCAGTATGCATACCAGTTATCGCCGTCTTTTACCGGGTCCTCTGTGGTAAACCTGCCTATGCTTGGGTCGTAATAGCGGTTACGCAGATATATAAAGCCGGTTTCATTATCGTAATACTCGCCGCAATAGCGGAAGGGGTTAGAGTCGGCGGTATTTGTTTTCTGATTACCGAAGGCGTCGAAATTGTAATTTGACGTTACCTGACGTTTGGAATTAAACAGACCTACTACATCGCCGCGGTGATTTAATATATAATACTTTTTATCACTGCCGCTTACGGTGCTTATTAGATTGTTGCCGCGGATAAATGATGACTCGTTTGTGCCGTCTGATTCATACGCTACATTCATTCCGTCATATGCATGAGTTACGGTTTTCGAAACGCCGTTTTCCGTTACTGTTTTTCTTTGGCGGAGGTTATCGCCGTTGTAGACATATGCCGCAGTTATTCCGCCGGAAGTAAATGATGTCAGTCTGTTCCAGCCGTCATATGAATAATATCCGGCATTTCTGCCCGCTGTTTCGGAATCTTCGCTTTCCGCAGATGAGGAGGAAAGCATGTTACCGTTGGCGTCATATGTATAATTTACAATATCCGTTATGTCGCCGTTTGTTTCGGCAGCTGACAAAAGCCTGTTGTTTTTATCATAAGAATACCGGACAGACACTCCGCCGGAGGTTTTACTTGCCATATTTCCGAATTTATCGTAGGTATATGTTGTGGTTCCTTCGCCGGAGCGCGTTTCGCTTGTTATGCGCCGCAGATTGTCATAAGTAAAGGAAACAGCTGCGCCGTTGTCGGAATAGCTTTTTATGCTTCCGTCGGGGTAATATCTTATTGTCAATATTTCTTTAATACGGTTCTCTTCATTGCTATTAGAGGTTACTGCATAATGACAGTTTTTCAAACCGAGGTTGTTATATTGTCCGTATATGGATTTCTTTTGCGTACTGCCTGACTTTGTGGTTTCGTTTAAAATCAGGTTTCCCTGATAAGTATAGGTGGTTGTGTCCGTGCCGTCATTTACGGTAACAAGCTGATTTGCGTCATTAAACGTATATGACAGGCTTTGTTTGTCAACACCGCCGATTTTTAAGTTAAAGCTTGTTCTGTTGCCGTTGGCATCATATGTATACGTTTTGGACGTATTGCCCTTTGTTTCGTTTAAAAGATTTCCTAACTTATCATAATTATAATATGTTGTACCTGAATTGTCAACCATTGAAAGTATTTTGCCAAGCATATTATAGGTGTAACTTACAGAGTCGGTATTTCCGGATGAGTCTGTGTAAGATTTGTTTAAAAGCCTGTTTAGCACATCATAGCTGTAAGTAAATACGGTTCCGTTTTTATCCGTTTTGGAAATAAGCTGACCCATAAGATTGTAGGTGTACGAAATGTCATTACCCATGGGGTCGGTTTCGCTAATCATATTTCCCAGCGTATCGTATTCGTATGATGTAAGCTTATGCTCATTTGCATTATAGTCAGCTTCGGCGCTTGGAAGCCCCTCGGTTTTTTGCAGCAACCGACCGCTGTCATCATACTCAAAGCGTGTATAAATCCAGTCATTTTCCGGTTTTACCGCAGAGGCTGTCATTCTGCCGCGGCTATCATATATGCGTCTTTCGTTAGAGTATTTATAGCCTGTCTTTGTGTCATATTCTGCCGTTTTACTTATCAGAACATTGTTTCCTGCCGTATCATAGTAGTAATATGTAATCTTATCGCCCTGCTGGCTGTCAAGTGTGTTTTTTTCGGATTGTAATAATCCCATAGCGTTCCAGCCGTATGCTGTTGTAATTCCCTTGTCGTTTACCGATGAAAGCAGGCCGGTTGTTTCACTATATGTATAGGAAACAGTGCCGTTTGCGGCAGCCTCTGTTAAAATACGGTTGGCATGGTCATAAGTGTACTCAAGGGAATTTTTGGTTAACCCCTCTGCATTGGCTTTAAAATCCTTAACCGTTTTTAAATTGCCGATCATATCGGTTGTGTACGTTTGCGTAAAAGTTTTGTCGTCATACGTAATGATATCCTGAAGTTTAAATCCGTATTTATTTGTTTGCCGCTCGACAAGTGCATAATTTGCGGAATTTGAATACAGCTTAACCGCAGTGCTTGCGACATTTGAGGCTTTATACGGAGCATAGCTGAAATCCTTTCGGCTGATTACTGCAGAGCCGTTATAGACATATTCGTTTTTTACACTGCCGTCGGAATAATAGGTGTTCTTAACCTTGCCTTTTTCCGTTCCGTCGCCGTTAAGCACCTTTATTTCCGTTACGCGGCTGTCATTGTCATAAACGTATTCCGTAAGCTTTTTCCACAGCGAACCGTCGTGCTTATATCCTGCGGTGAACCTTCCAAGACTGTCAAACTGTGATTTTTCCGAGCGGTTAGTTTCATCGGTTACGGTAACGGCATTATTTATATCATCATATTGTATTGTTTTGAAGGTGTTGTCCGGATTTATAACCTTTGTGTTTCTGCCCGTTTTATCATATTGATATTGGGTTGTATTGCCGTTTCCGTCTGTTTGGCTCACGAGTCTTCCAAGATAGTCATAGGTTTCTGTCTTTGTTACACTCTGCGTCGATGAGGTATCGCTGTCAGGGGTGTACACATAAACCGAAGGGATTGTGTATGTGATTGTAAGAGAATCCGCAGTCGGGTTTGTTCCGTCATACGTTGTATATGCATATTCTATATTTGTTTTCACACCGCCGCCTGCGATGTATGTTATATCTCCTGTGCTGTCCTGAGTATATGATGTTCGCTCGACTCTGTATCCGGTGTTTTCCGGAGAGGTTGTGTACGCGTTTGCTTCTGCCGTAATATACTTGCCGCTGCTTGTGTAATTATAGATTTTGCCGAAATAATATCCGGTATCGCGCATTGTATATTCGTAAGCAAGATTATTATACTGACCGTAAGCACAGTACCATGCAACATTTCCGTCACGTGTAATTTTTGTAAGCCTGTTAAGAGAATCGTACTGGTACACTTCGCTTATCGTGTTGGCGGCGCCGGAGCCGGAACTTGACTTTGCATACTTGTTCATTGTAAGCATATTTCGTTTGCCCTCGCCGTTAAAATCGCTGTAAGTGTAATCTGTTCTGACATAATACGAATTGCCGGCGTTTGTACTGGTAATGTCCTGCCTTTTCAGGCTTGAATGCTTATCATATATATTCTTTTGGGAGAATCCGCTTTTTGACGGATATGTAATGTTTTCCGTTACGGTGGAAATCACCTTATGTGTTTCCGAAGGGTTTTCGTATACAACCTGATATGAATACAACGCTCTATTCTGCATAGCAGTGCTTTCCGGTGAAAGCTCATATCTTTCGGATATAACATATCTGCCTTTTTCAACAAACGGACGGTAGCTTTCAAATATATCGGAGTAACTGTATTTATAGCACGCCTGTCCACCACCCGGCAGTATAACTTTGTCTATAATATAATTAGACGTCAGTGCTGTCGGTCTGAACGGGTTTCCGTTACTTTGTGTAAGCGAACCGGTATAATATTTTGTATTTACTTTACGAAGTTTAAATGCTGTTGTTTTATAGTCGTTTTCGCTCAGAGCCTTTTTGCAGTTATAGGTAATTATATCGTCCTCTGTAAGATGATTATTAGGATCAACGGCAGGATTGTTTTCCGAAGTTGCTTCAAACTTAAGCTGTTCTGTTCCGTTTACGGTGACACCTGTTTTTATAATTGAAATTTGCCTTCCGAGAGTATCGGTGATTTCGCAGTTGGCGCCCAGGAGATTATATCTTATTTTATTGCCGTATTTATCTTCGGCTGATATTATCTGATTGTCCTTTATTGTATACTTGATACCGTCTTCGCGCGTAATGTATATATAGGTAGGGTCATCATAATAACGCCAGTCGACTTCTACGGAATACTTTCTGCTTACAACCTGTGAACTTCGGCTTTTTTCCGGTCGGTCGTAGCTATAGGCAAAAGCGCCGTCCATGGAAATTCTGTCGTTGTTTTTATTCCAGTAGTAGTCATATTCTATATTTACGCTGGTTTCGTCTATCGGGTCATAAAACATATTATATATTTCATAATCACCGTTGCCGAGTCGGTTTCTGCCGGTGCGCTGAAATACCGGCATATCATATGACCAGCCGTATGACAGGCTGCAGTTTATACTGCTTCTTCCGCTTGTTACATAATACGAGTACAAGCTGCTGAGATTTAACAGTGCCGGGGCAGAACCGATGTCCCTTGTCAGCACGGTACCTGTGCCTAATGTCATGTCATTTGCAAGAAAGTAATTATTATCCCTGCTAAAGCCTATTTCGTTTTCCTCTGCGGACAGACTGTAGAACAATGTACCCTGTGATGAATAATATGACTGGAAACCGTACCGGGTCAGCGATGCGTAATTGCTTACGCTAAGTTCGTTGTTCCCGTTTTCCATGCGCAGCATATCGTCCGGTGAGTCAAATGCAACGTAAACCGTTTCGTCCGATGAATCGTAATATCTGAAAACATATTTATTTGTTGTCCTGTATGAGTCAAGCTCATAGCTTGCCCGCAAATGCAGACTTACAAGGGAACCTGACGCGTCATACTGTGTATTACTGCTGAAACGCCGCTTTAATTCTAACGGTATATCACCTTTTCCGCGCAGTGATAAATCGGTGGAATGATATGAAACGCTTCCATCGGCACCGCTTATAATTTCATCTCCGGCGTCCTGAACAGATGAAGCGGCTCCTCTTACTTCAAACATGTTTTTAAATTCCTCACGCTGGATATAATCATCTACCACTTCAAGAGTGCTGTCGGCATAAGAAACAATGCTGACAGCAGATATAATTACAAAAAACACCATTGCGATTTTTATACAGATTTGTTTCATTACCAAACATCTCCTTCCGTACTGAGTATACTTTCGATTGCTTTATCGGATTTTTTGCCCTCTGAAACCGCCTTTATTTCCCGTATGCGGTAGCCTTCGTTTATAAGTTTTTCAACTGCCGTCAAGTCAATGTCCGGCAATGCCTCAGCGGCTTCATCTATTATTGAAGGGTCATTTGGCTCTGTGATTCCAAACTCACGGCATACTGAAATTATTGAGTTCTGCTTTTGCGTCAGTAATTGAAGTGCTTGGGTATTTATTGCAAATCCGTCAGAAAGGTCGATAACATCTGAAATATTACTGTTTGTTCTCTTTGCGGCATCGGCCGCCGAGCATATTTCGGGCAGTGTTATGCTGCTTTTGAATTCCTCATTATCTATTTCAGGTAAGTCGTATGTATTTGCAGCTATATCATACCAGCACATGCCGTCCAACCGGGAATCAAGCATTGCCCCGACTTCTTCTTTTCCCTGAAGGCTCAGCTCATAGCAGCTGAGAATTTCGTCAATTGAAATTCCGTAATCCGTATAATAATATATATCCTCAGGCTTTAACGCGTTTTCGTTTACGTATTCGGAATATGCGCTTTCAATCCAAAATCGGCTGTCAAAATCTCCTTCGGCTAAATCGTATATGTCTTTAAGTGCCGATATGTCTTTATCTGTTTTTTGGATAAAGCTGTAGATGTCAATGATTTTTTCAAAATCAAGACCGCTTTTCGCAAGGGATATGATATATTCATTTTCTGCAGTTGTCATGCCATAATAAATGCTTGCATCTATGTATTTTTTTAATGCAATATTTATATCATCTTTGTAGAGTCCGCGCGATTTCAACGTCTTTTCTATATCGCAATCTGATTTTATCCGTGTAATAATTTCATTCTCAGATAATTCTGCACGTGTACTGTAATCCCCGGTGATATTGTCGAGCAGAACTTCGGCTTTTTGTTCATTGACTGCTTGCACTATTTTTTCGCTAAATGCGTAAACCGCCGTAAACAGAGCCATTGCAAAAACGAAAGACAATACAACAATTTTTTTCTTTTTCATTTGTTTTCCTCCTTGTTAATTTTGAACGTTATTATGCCGTTGAATTTGACTAAGGTACACCGCCGTATCTCTTTTTCAACAAAAAACCTTCTTGTTCAGATTGCTTTCATATATAATAACGAAACAAAAACCTAAACGGGGACAAATTTTCCGAAAAAATTTGTTTTTTTACGGTATTTCGGCAAAAAATCGGTCCGGCAAGGTATGCCGGACCGATTAGTGATTTACAGCTTATTTTCTATTGACCATTCACGGGTTTGCTCCACGGAAGCGGTTGACGGGGAAGTTGCTTTGGTTTTTTCATCGATTTTATCCGGGTCGGCAAGTCCTAATGTGCAGTATTCGGGCACCCATTTATCCTGTTTTGTATTATTTTTCTTATCCATGCATATCACCTCAATAATAATTTGTAAAAAATTTTAAAAAATATTCGCGCTAAATATTGACTATATGCTACAATTCTTGATATAATAATGTAATATAAAAAACAATGGGAGGAAGGATAAAATGGCGTTTAACGATAAATTCACAAAAGAGGCACTTACATTTGACGATGTACTGCTTGTTCCTCAGAAATCTGAGGTTACCCCGGACAAAGTTAATCTTACAACAAATCTTACAAAATCCATAAAGCTTAATATTCCGGTAATGAGCGCGGCTATGGATACCGTTACGGAATCACGTCTTGCAATCGCAATTGCAAGGGAGGGCGGCATTGGTATCATACATAAAAATATGACCATTGCCGATCAGGCAACAGAGGTTGACAAGGTTAAACGTTCGGAAAACGGAGTTATTGTTGATCCTTTTTACCTTTCGCCCGAAAACACTCTGGAGGACGCGGACAAGCTTATGGGCAAGTATAAAATCAGCGGTGTTCCCATTACTGTTGACGGAAAACTTGTGGGCATTTTTACCAACCGTGACCTTCGTTTTGAAAAGGATTTTTCAAGAAAGCTAAGCGAGGTTATGACGAAGGACAACCTTATAACAGCCCCCGAGGGCACAACCTTAGAGCAGGCGCAGACCATTTTGCAGAAAAACAAGGTTGAAAAGCTTCCCATTGTTGATAAAAACGGATATTTAAAAGGCTTAATCACTATTAAAGATATCGAAAAGGCAGAACGCTACCCCAATTCGTCAAGGGACGAAAACGGCAGACTGCTTGTGGGTGCGGCAATCGGCATTACAAAGGACGTTTTGGAAAGAGCAGGCGCTTTGGTTGAAGCTAAAGCGGACGTTTTGGTGCTTGATTCCGCTCACGGTCACTCAAAAAATATTATCGAATGTTTAAAACTTGTAAAATCACACTTTAATATTCCCGTAATTGCCGGAAATATTGCAACCGCAGAAGCTGCAGAGGACCTTATCAAAGCCGGCGCGGACGCAATTAAGGTAGGTATCGGACCCGGTTCCATATGCACAACACGTGTTGTATCGGGTATCGGTGTTCCTCAGATTACGGCAATTTATGACGCGGCGTGCGTTGCCTCGAAGTACGGCGTTCCGGTAATTGCGGACGGCGGTATCAAATTCAGCGGCGATATAGTAAAGGCAATCGCGGCGGGCGCAGATGTTGTAATGCTGGGAAGCCTGTTTGCGGGCTGCGAGGGATCCCCCGGCGACTCTGAAATTTACCAGGGCAGACAGTTTAAGGTTTACCGCGGCATGGGCTCGCTTGCGGCGATGGCAAAGGGCAGCAAGGACAGATACTTCCAGACAAACAGCAAAAAGCTTGTTCCGGAGGGCGTTGAGGGGCGCGTTCCCTACAAGGGCTTGCTTTCCGATACTGTGTATCAGCTTTTGGGCGGACTGCGCTCCGGTATGGGTTACTGCGGAACGCCTGACATTCCTTCGCTTAAGCGCGATGGTAAATTTGTTAAAATTACGGGTGCTGGTCTTAAAGAGAGCCATCCTCATGATATTTATATCACCAAGGAAGCGCCTAACTACACAGTAAACGAAAAATAAAAATATAAGGCTGTATCCGGCGATACAGCCTTTTTTGCAAAACAAGGAGTGTATCATAATGAAAGCAGCCGTCATAGATTTGGGGTCAAATGCCGTGAGAATGTTTATCGCAGAGGTAAACGAAAGTGAAATACGGGTTGTAAAGCGTTTCAGGCATAATGTCCGCTTAAGCGAGGGCATGAGCAAAACAATGACTCTTCAGCCGGAGCCGGTAAAACGAACCTTAAGCGCCCTTCGTGAGCTTAAGCAGCATATTGACGAAAGCGGTGCGGACAAGGTTATTGCGGTTGCTACGGCAGCTATGCGAAACGCAAAAAACAGGGACGAAATAATTGTTCCCCTAAAGGAAATGGGTATCGACTTAAAAATTATTGACGGACTTACGGAGGCGCGGTACGATTATTTGGGCGTTATTAATACATTGCCGGTTAAAAACTGCGTTATAATGGATATAGGCGGCGCGAGCACGGAGGTAATTGCCGTTAAAGACGGCGTGAACACGGATATGATAAGCCTGCCTTTCGGCGCGGTTGTTTTAAAGGAAAACTATATTCCGGATAACGATGCGGAAAACTGCACGAAAGACGCCGAGATTTTTGCGGAAAATCAGCTTTCAAAGCTTGCGTTTCTGGATGGTACGCAAGGCTGTGATTTGGTGGTTTTGGGCGGAACGGGGCGCGCCCTGGGGCAGATTAACGAAAACAGCACCGATATCCCCAACGGCTACATGGTAACTGTGCAAAGAGCAAAGGAGATAATGCACCGAATATATAATATGACGGTTTCGGAAATCGAAAACGGCGTTACGGTGGAAAAAAAGCGCGCGGATATTGTGAAATCCGGTTTTGTTCTCCTTGAAAAAATGGCGGACCGTATATCCGCGGAAAAAATAATTATCGGGCGGTGCGGCGTCAGGGAGGGGATATTGTATGAAATGGGCCGTTAAGCTGTGTTTGGCACCCATGGCAGGGGTTGCGGATAAGGCGTTTCGGCTTATTGCGTCGGAGTTCGGCGCAGACCTTACCGTTTCCGAAATGATTAGCATTAAGGGGCTTTATTATAATGATAAAAAAACGGCTCAGCTTTTGGAAAACCCCGAAAACTGCACGTCCTCCGTTCAGCTTTTCGGTCACGAGCCGGAGATTTTCAGCGCCGTTGTGCCGAAAGCCCTTGAGTACGGGGCACAGTATCTTGATATAAACTGCGGCTGTCCGGCAAAGAAAATAATTTCAAACGGCGACGGCAGTGCGCTTATGAAAAATCCAGGTTTAATAGGGGAAATAGTAAACGCCGCCGTGAAAGCATCGTCCGTTCCGGTTAGCGTAAAGCTGCGTCTGGGGTGGGACGAAAATTCAAAAAATGCCGCGGAATGTGCAAAAATCGCATGCGAAAACGGCGCTTCGTTTATAGCGGTTCACGGCAGAACAACCGTCCAAGGCTACAGCGGAACGGCAGACCTTGACGGAATAAGGGAGGTTGTCCATGCGGTTAATGTACCGGTAATCGGAAACGGCGATATAAAGACATGTGCCGACGCGAAAAAAATGCTTGATTATACCGGCTGTGCCGGAATAATGGTAGGCAGAGCGGCTTTGGGGAATATATATTTTATAAAACAGCTGTCACATTATTTGAAAACCGGCGAGGAGCTTCCGCCGCAGACAGACCTTGAGCGGCTAAACCTTGCAAAACGGCATATCGGGCTTATAGTAAAATACAAGGGCGAGCAAAACGGAATAAAGGAGGCGCGCAAGCATGCCCTTTGGTACGTTAAGGGTATGAAAAACAACGTGCGCTATAAAGACGAGCTTGTCCGCGCAAAAACCTACGGCGAAATGTGCGGCGTTTTGGACGCACTTGCAGACACGCTGTAACTAAAATCAAGAACGATCAGAGGGTATTAAATGTATATCAAAAAAGCGGCGAGATTAACACCGTTTACGTTTATGCGGAACCGCACAAAAACACTCGGGCGCGGCAACGACTGCTGTGATTTTTGTATAAAGGCGGTAAAATAAAAAAACATGGACGGTTTTTGCCGTCCGTGTTTTTTGAAATTATAAGCTTGCTGCGGCTTTTCCGAACTCGCGGCAACTGTTTAGCCCGGTTTCGTCCGGCATGTCGTTTATAATAAGACCTTCGCCGCCGACCAACTTTGCACCGGCGCTTGTAACGCGCTCTTCCCAATTGCGCATCCATTCGCCGTCACCCCAGCCGTAAGAGCCGAAAAGAGCAACGTTTTTACCTGAAATTTTCGGTTCAAGCTCGGTGAAAAACGGCTCAAATTCTGCCTCCTCCAAAACCTCGGCACCCATTGCAGGGCAGCCCAAAATCAAGGTGTCATAGCCTGCTGCGGCATCTGCCGAAATTTCCGAAACCGTAAAATATGCCGTGACCGGATTAACTTCCTTTGCTCCTTCGGCTATTGCTGCTGCCATAGCCTCCGTATTTCCTGTTGCGCTCCAATAAATAATTGCTGTTTTACTCATTAATATTGCCTCCTTATTTATACATTATCGGATTTCTCCGGTAATACTTCCTTATTATGCCGCACAGAATATCTGCGCAAGTGTTTTGCCGCCGCTTGTAATATGTTTTACAAGCGCTGTTCTGCATGCCTTAAAACGGCAGAACAGCTTTTTTGCCTCCTCTGCATTACGGTATACTTTCCATTCGCCCACCAAAAGACAGCCTTCGCCCCTGTGAGCGATAAAGCAGTATATGTCGTGCAGAGGGTAGCCGAGAAACACGCCTATTTCATGGGGAAAGTTTTCGCAGTCAAGACGTTTTTTCAGTATGCCGAGATAATCCGCAAAACTGCCGTTTCCCGGATAGCCGTACCCTGCAAGAAATGCACGGTTATTGTATAGCCGCAAATGCTTTTCAAGCACATTTTTCCGATATACCATAACAAGCGCGCGCTTTTCACATTCATGCAGAATTTCAATGTAAATGCCTTTACTGTTCAGTTCGCTGTTAAGCCTTCTCAGCTTGTCTTTCAGGTCCGGAAAGCAAGATTTCTGAAAAGCGGCAAGATTTGCCGGTTTTATTCCCGCAAACGCAGGTGCACAGTGATGCGCAAGCAGTGTTTCCAACATGTTAAACTCCTTTACTAAGTTAGTTTTAACTAACTCGGATTTCAAAAATAAGAGCACTGCTTTATATGATTAACGGTACTCTGGATAGTTAGTCTTTGCTAACTAAACTAATGATAACATATTTTTCTCACAGTGTCAATAGTTTTATTGATTTTTTCGCAAAATAATCATTCCAAACCGTATATGGGCAGTTGTATGTTTTTATTTATACTTTATTTGACATTACCGAAATCGGAAATTTGACGTTATCGTTGCACGATCAGTAGGGAACGACCTATGTGTCGTTCCGTCATGTACAATGCTGCACCCCGTCATTGTAGGGGCGGATACTATCCGCCCGAAAAAAATCCAAGTATAATATTGCCTTCGTTTCGGAGTTATCTGAAAACGGGCGGAACGACACATAGGTCGTTCCCTACGTATTACATTTATAGGACACAAGTTTTCATGACCATATGTTACAGCGAAACGCAGTCGTTTACTACTCCAAACCGTAAAAGAAATCATCGTACGAACAGTTGTATATTTTCTTAAGTTCAATTATCACGCTTGCCCGTATATTCAATTCGCCGGCTTCGTACTTTGCATACGTGCTTCTGCTTATATCACAGCCGCGCCGCTGCAGCTCGGCACAAAGCTTTTCCTGTGAAATACCGTACTTGATTCTCAGTCTGCCCAAATTGTCACCCATGTTACGGTCGCGTCTGATTTTCTGTTCCATAAAATCACCTCGCACAGTAATTTTTGACCAGTATTGGTTGCAATAATAGATATTATATGATATAATTAACCCAAAATATTGTTCGCTATACTGGTCAAAATGAGGAGAATAATTATGAACAAAAAAGAAATAAAAAACAAATGCTGCTGTTTCACGGGACATAGACCAAATAAAACATCATATTCCGAATGCGAAATAAAACCGCTTTTAGAAACGGCAATTGATGATGCTATAGCTAACGGATATAAAACATTTATAACCGGTATGGCACAAGGAACTGACATGTTAGCAGCAGAAATTGTGCTTGAAAGAAAAAAGGGTGATGAAACTTTGCAACTTTTTTGTGCAGTTCCCCATCCAAACTTTGAAAGATATAGAAGTGAATATGAGAAAGATAGATACAAACGTGTAATTGAAAATGCCGATATTGTACAGATAGTTTGTGAGCATTACTTTAGGTCATGCTATCAGATAAGAAATAAATTCATGGTTGACCACTCAAGCCTTGTAATAGCTTTTTGGAATGGTGGTGCATCAGGCACAAAAAATTGTATAGATTATGCAAAGTGTAAAGGTGTAGATATCATTAATATTTTAGATAGTACGAAAATAAACCATACAATAAGATAACAATAGTTTTGTATGAAATATTCAATAGATTGTTAGACTTGAAAAGAATAAATTGATAATTGTATTTTGAAAATATTTTCAGCTTTTTCTGTATGCCGATGGTGTACAGCCCATAAGCTTTTTAAACTGGGTCGAAAAGTGATGAAGATCCGAAAAACCAAGCTTTTCGGCGATTTTCTCTACACTGCTGCCGGTCATTTTAAGCATAATCATGGCAAGACGTATTTTTGACTACAAAATATATTGGTGAGGAGTTATTCCGTAGTTTTTTCTGAACACGCGTATTGTGTGCTCAACGGACAGAGAAAAGTGCCGGCAAAGCCGGGGCTTGGCATTGAGCTTGACGAGGAAGCCCTTAAGGATAAAATATATGACGGAAAATTGACAACGCCGCGTCAGTATTATGAGGACGGCAGCATTGCGGATTGGTAGGTGATTTGAAAATGACAAAATCTGTTTTTGTAACAGGCGGCTGCTACGGCACGGGGTATACTGTTGCCGAGCGGTTCGCCGCTGAAGGATATAATGTTTTTGTAAGCGGCAGAGACGGCGTTAAGGCGCAGCTTGCGGCAAAATCAATTTCGGAAAAATACGGCGTTTATGCAAAGGGATATGCTACGGCGGATTTCGGTCAGGACGAGGTTCGGACGATTTTTTACGATATTGAAAAAAGCGGTTATTCCGTTGACTGTCTTGTTTTAAATGCGGCAAATCTGGGCATAGGTCAGGAAAGCCTGAGTACCGATATAGAGGATTTTATCGGCGTTTATAAAATAAATGTTTTCTGGAATTTCATGATGGCACGTGAGGCGGCGGGGCTAATGAAAAAGTCGGGCGGCGGTTCCATAGTGTTTATAACGTCAAATTCCGCCGTAAGGGTTACGGAAAACCGCTGTGCATATTGTTCGTCAAAAAGTGCAATGCTTGCAATGTCAAAATCCTTCGCGGTGGACTGGGGTAAATACGGAATACGTTCAAACTGCGTTCTGCCCGGAATGATTAAAACACAGCGCTGGGATAACAACGTAAATAACTGCAAATACTGTCTTGCAAACTATACGCCTATTGAGGATATAGCGGATTTTTCGGACATTGCAAACGCAGTATGGTATTTTGCAAGCGACGCGGCAAAGGCAACTACCGGCGCTGAACTTGTTGTTGACGGCGGAATGCTTGCACAGCTTACTCCCAATATTGAAAGACCTCTTTGGGAGGGTTAAAATAAAATTTTACCAAAAATAAAATTACATAAAACTCCTTTTATTGCAAACAATAGCCTTGTAATCATTTAAAAAGGAGTTTTTTATATGAAAGCGACAGGCATTGTAAGAAGAATAGATGATCTCGGACGAGTTGTTATCCCAAAAGAAATCAGACGCACCATGCGCATAAGAGAGGGCGATCCCCTTGAAATATTCACAAACAGAGACGGCGAGGTAATTTTCAAAAAATATTCTCCTATCGGAGAGCTGGGCGACTTTGCGGTGCAGTATGCCGAAGCCTTGGCAAAAACCGCAGGTTCTCCCGTGTGCATATCGGATAAGGACAATATTATAGCCGCCTCCGGCGTTCCGAAAAAGGAACTTTTGGACAGGCGTATTTCAGATGATGTTGAGAAGGTAATGGAGGAGAAAACATCGTTTGTACTGAAAAACGGAACCGGAAAAAACATGAGCATTGTTGACGGAATAGACAAATACAGCGCAGGTCTTGTTTATCCTATAATTTCGGAGGGCGACTCAATCGGCGCGGTTATTTTTGTCAACAACGGAACGTTAAGTTTTACCGATACCGAGGAAAAGCTTGCAAAAAGCGCGTCACTGTTTTTGGGAAAACAGATGGAAGAGTAAATGTTTTGCAAAATTAAAAGGGCATTTCATAGAATTTTATATGATTTGCTCTTTTTTTTATGAAAAAAATATGTTATACTAACTATAACTGCACTTTTGGGTATTTTGCGAAAGGAATGGTATAATGAATAAATACGGCTTTATACGGGTAGCTGCCGCCGTGCCGGAGGTGCGCGTTGCGGACGTTGAATTTAATACAGATGAAATTATCAGGCTTTTTAACGCAGCTTGTGAAAATAACGCCTATGCCGTTGTTTTCCCGGAGCTTTGCATAACCGGTTACAGCTGTCAGGATTTGTTTTTAACCGACACCCTGATACAAGGTGCGTATAACGGCTTAAAGCGTATCGCGGACGCATCCGCCGGAAAATCCGCAGTTGCGGTTGTAGGTATGCCGGTGTCGGGCGGCATACACCTGTATAACTGTGCGGTTGTAGTTCAAAACGGAAAGATTTTGGGTGCCGTCCCGAAAACGTATCTTCCCAACTACAGCGAATTTTATGAACAGCGCTGGTTTTACGGTGCGGAAAACATTAAAAACGACAGCGTAAATATACTCGGATACGACGTGCCCTTCGGCACTGATATAATTTTCAAAACTCCCGATTTTACATTCGCTGCAGAGGTGTGCGAGGATATGTGGACGCCATGCTCGCCGGCGCAGCGGCATGCGGTAAACGGGGCAGAGGTGATTTTTAACTGCTCCGCAAGCAATGACGTTATAGGAAAAGACGCATACCGGGTTTCTCTCGTTAAAACGGCATCGTTTAAATATCACTGCACCTACGTTTTCACCTCCGCCGGATTCGGCGAATCTACAACGGACACGCTGTTTTGCGGTCACAGCGTTATTGCCGAAAACGGCTCTGTTATCGCAAACAAAACGGCGGACGGCTTTGAGGGTGAGATTTTTTATGCCGATACCGATATCGGACGTATAAGAAGCGACAGAAGAAAGATTACTTCGTTTTACGGCGACGATTTTTCACAGTATACATTTGTTGAGTGTGATGAAAACATGTCTTGCCCCCAAAAGCTTGAAAGAAAGATAAGCAAGCTGCCTTTTGTTCCGGCGAAGGGAACAAAAAGAGATGAGCGTATGGAGAAAATTTTCCTGATACAGGCGCGCTCCCTTGCAAAAAGACTTAAGCATATCGGCTGTACTCACCCTGTGGTGGGCATATCGGGCGGACTTGATTCAACCCTTGCGCTTTTGGTAACCGCAAAGGCAATGGATATTCTCGGGCTTAAACGCGATGGTATCGTTGCGGTAACGATGCCCGGTTTCGGCACAACGGGCAGGACGTATAACAATGCGGTTGAGCTTATACACCGTCTTGGCGCAAGCTTTAAGGAGATAAGTATTAAAGACGCATGCTTACAGCATTTTAAGGATATCGGACACGACGCAAAAACCCTCGACGTGACATACGAAAATTCCCAGGCACGTGAGCGCACTCAGATTTTAATGGACGTTGCCAACAAATGCGGCGGCATTGTTATCGGAACGGGCGATTTGTCCGAAATGGCACTGGGCTGGTCAACCTACGCCGGCGACCATATTTCAATGTACTGCGTAAACTGCGGCGTGCCGAAATCCCTTGTGCGTCACCTTGTAGCGTGGATAAATACTTCAATTGATGACGAAAAGACCAATACGGTGCTTGACGATATTTTGGACACGCCCATTTCTCCTGAGCTTTTGCCGGCGGACGAAAACGGCAAAATTGCGCAGAAAACCGAGGAAATACTGGGGGATTACAACATTCACGATTTTATTTTATACTATTTCCTCCGTTTCGGCTTTACTCCGGAAAAAATTCTGTTTCTTGCAAAAAACGCATTTGAAGGCGAGTTTTCCGAGCAGCAGCTTAAAAAGTGCATTGAAGTGTTCTTTAAAAGGTTTTTCAATAATCAGTTTAAGCGTTCGTGTATCCCGGACGGACCTAAAATCGGTTCCGTTACGCTGTCGCCCCGTGCGGATTTTCGCATGTCGTCCGACTCTTGCTTTAATTTGTGGTTAGAAGGTGTTTGATTGAATTATTTTGTTCAGTTTGCGCTCATTGCGCTTGTTTGTGTTGCGGGCGAGGGGATAACCGCCCTTTTGCCCTTTGCGTTCCCGGCAAGCGTTTCGGGTATGCTTGTGCTTTTTGTGCTGCTTGTTTTAAAGGCGGTAAAGCCGGATTATATTAAGGAAGCTTCGGGACTTCTGACTCAGAATATGGCGCTTTTTTTCACGCCGCTGGTAGTTAATATGATTGAAAGCTGGGACATTTTGAGAAACGTTATGCTTGAGCTTTTGATTATATGCATAACGGCAACCACCGTAACGTTTTTTGTTACGGCGTACACCGTAAGGCTTGTGACGGGCTTGCAGAAAAAGCTTAGGAGGGACAGAAAATGAACGGGATTACGGCGTCTGTTTATTTCGGAATATTTTTATCGGTATTTGCGTATAAGGCAGGCATGATGATTAACAAAAAATTTAATAATGTGCTTACAAATCCGCTGTTTTTGTCGTTTCTTATTGTGGCGGCTGCGCTTAAGGGTTTTAGAATCCCGGCGGAAAATTTCGCAGTCGGCGGCGATGTGCTCCAGCTGCTTATAATGCCGGCGACTGTTTGCCTGGCTCTTCCCATATACAATAATTTTGAAACGGTAAAGAAAAACCTTGTGCCCATAATCGCCGGTACTGCGGCAGGTTCTCTTGCCTCTGTTGTAACGGTTGTTTTAATGTGCCGCCTTTTCGGGCTTGACGCCGAGGTTATAAGTTCCCTTCTGCCACGGTCGGTTACGATGCCCATCGCCCTTGATTTATGCAGGCAAAAAGAGGGTGTAATAGTCCTGACCACTGCGGCGGTTATGATAAGCGGTGTTTTCGGCGCTATGGTTTCGCCGTTTTTCAGAAAGATTTTTAAGCTTTCTCCTGTTGAAACGGG
>CAJLYO010000008.1 GCA_905210885.1 uncultured Eubacteriales bacterium
GCCCCTGCGCTTGGCACGGTTTTTGAATTTGATGCAGTACTCTCTGCTGTCATCGGCGATAAGCAGTTTAAATTTTTTCATTATATTAATCCTCCGAATAATCATGATAATGCCATTATGTCATAAAAATACAAATAAATCAATAATTACCACAGTCCAAATTCCGCCGAAAACCGTGATTATCGGCAAAATTAACAAATGTCTTCCGAAAATCGCCAGATATTTAAGAAAATCGATGATTTTCACGCTTATTCGGGGAAATGAAAAACGGACATCGAAATTTAACGTTGTTTTTTTACAGCAATGTGAAGTTTTTGTGAACAAATTTTTAAAAATATTTGTTATATACCTTTTTGCACAAATCTGTAAAAAACCGTATAAAACGCCTTGTGAGGCGCTGTATTTTACCGAAAAAAGCGCTTGGCAGCCCCGAGTTGTGCAATTTATACAAACTCTTATATATTTCTTGTTTGTTTGTTTACTGTAAAATTTTTCACAAACACTTGACAAATCGCCGAAAAAACGTTATTATTAATAATAAGTGATTTTATGTTTATTTTGTGAGAAAACTATTAAGTGGGGGAATTAAAGTGAAATTAAACAGAAAGATTATAAGCGCTGTATCTGCCGCTGCAGTCTTCGTGTCCATGGCGATTCCGGCGTTTGCAGCCAACAGCTATACAACCAGTGTTACTTATGATATCACAAGCGGTAAAGCTAACTTCGTAACAGAAGGCTATGCCGATCAGAACAGTGAGGTTACTCACATTGTTTATGGAAAGAAAGATCCTCAGGTAATCGACAGCAAAACGATATATTACGTTGACCAGACTACCGCAGCTGCTGACGGTACTTTCAGATTTTCGTACAGCGTAGCTGCGGATAAGGCTGCAAATACCGCTGTTTCGGTTGTTGGTACAGACGGTGCCAATGCTATTCCGGCATCCGGAGATTACAGTGCAATTCCCGGTTATAAAAAGGTAGCCGTTACAAACAATACCGATAAGTCTGTTACATTTACACAGGATAATGTTAAGACCATAGAGTCGAACGGCACAGGCAATATCTATGTTAAGGCAGATGCTGATGTGACAGTTAATGTCGATGGTGCTGCATCTTTTAAGTATCGGATTGGCAGCGGAGCAGATGAGACTGTTGAGGGTTCGGCAGCTACTGTTAGATTCGGTAGTTCCGACAGCTCCATAACGATATCTCCCAACAAGTCAGCTGTTGATATTGATTGGAATAAGTGGGGTACAGGCGAGAGCGGTGCGCCCGACCACGGTACGGTTGTTTCGGCAACTCCCGCAGCGCCTTCTGTCAGCGAATCACTTCCTCCGGACGACAGCAGTAAACCCGACGAGCTTGACGGCAAATTCACCGAAGGTACATCAAAAGCGCTGACATACATTTCAAAGGTTAGCACAGAAGCGCTTTCAGATGCCGCAGGTAAGAGTGTGGATGTTGAATACGGTATAAGATTTGCAATCGGCAATGTATCTGAAGAAGTACTCCATGGCGACAGCAATTCCGTATATGAACTTCAGGCACGGGGATGCAACGCAGACGGCGAATGGGCAATATGTATTATGGACAGCAACGGCAACTTGCTTACCGGCAATGATTATACAGCCTGCACTTATGTAAAGGTTAAAAATAGTTACAGATTTGGTAGTGTTATCAAATAATAATTTTGACAATCTGTTATATAAAGGAGTAAAGATACTATGAAAGAATATATAAAACCGAGTGTTCAGGTTATTGATATTAAGGTTAAAGATGATGTCACTGCCGTACAAAAAGGCACAGGCTACTATGTTACAGGCGGTAAGATAACATATTATATGCTTCAGCAGAATGCAAGCGGCGAGACTAAGGCAAAAGCTAAATTCTAATAGCCGATTATTAAAAACAAAACCCCTGCGGTATATTTTACCGCAGGGGTTTTTCACTGTTTTGCAAACTGTAAACTTGCCGATTTCCATGCATGTGTGCGCAACGTCACATAATACTGTGGTGTGCGATTCAGTGTTATAAAAATAAGAGATTTTGACATCTATCGTATGTGTGTTGTTTCCAAAATAAAATACTTGGACAAAACTTCGCCGGCTCCGGGTACTGCTCCGCCGTTCCGTGAAAATCATGTGTTAGACTCATGTTACATGTACAATATATGTAATATAATGTATCGGAACGACACATAGACCGTTACCTGCACATGTATACAGCACTGCATATTACGGCACGATGTTTGTATTGCTTTCATTGGGAAAATCGGCAAATGTTATTATTTTGGCTATTATGGAATCAATTCCTGAATTTTTTTGGATAAAAAAACTGACGCCGAATAATGCGGCACATTTTATAAAATCATCTGAATGGTATGATAGAGTAACAATAATTTTTGGTTTGTGCGGAAAGTTCATGGAATAAATCTGTTTTAGAATGTCAATGCATTTGGGACCCGGCATGATATCGTCAATTATAATAATGTCGGGCGATAGCTGGTCTATTAGGTTTAATGCGGTTTTGCCGTTAAATGCGGCAGTGATGTCAATGTTCTTAAGTTTTTCGTGTAGTTTGAATTGCCTGCAATAGTCCTCACTGTCATCAGCGATGAGTAGTTTTATCTTTTTCATTATATTAAGGCTCCAAAAATTGCCGGATATTTAAGGAAACCGCCGATTTTCGCCGTTATTCGGAGAAATGAAAAATACACGGCGTAATATAGCGGTTGTTTTTTGCAGTAATGCATCATATGGTTGTGTGAACAAGCGAAGAATCCGGGGCGTTTGCTGAGGTTAATTGAACCGATTTTCGCCGCCTATATTGCTTGCCAGACCAATGCAGACGTTATTTTATAACAAAAGCCGTCCTGACTTTTTGTAAATTTTCAATTAAATTACAAAAACCTTAAATTTTTTTTACAAAACTATTGATTTTTTCGGTGAAATGCCTTATAATAAAAACACGGTGGTAAATTAGTGGTTTTTTGTGGTTTGATTTCCCACCGAGTGGTGAAGAAGGGGGCGGTCATTGTGCTTACAGGCGAATATCAACATAATATAGACGCAAAAGGCAGAATGATTATGCCTGCAAAACTTCGTGAGGAGCTTGGCGACACCTTCGTTATCACAAAAGGACTGGACGGCTGCCTTTTTGTGCTGCCCAACAGTGAATGGGACAAGCTTGACCGCGAACTTTGCGACAAGCCCATTTCCACCAGCAGAAAAATCAAGCGTTTCTTTTACGCAAGCAAAACAGACTGTGAAATTGACGGAAACGGACGTATTCTCCTTCCGGCGCCTTTGAGAGAATTTGCAAAAATCGAAAAAGAGGTTGTCGTTGTCGGCGTTTCAACGAGAGTTGAAATATGGAGCAAGGAGAAATGGGACGAGGAAAATGCGGCTTTTGTGGATAATTCCGATGAAGTTGCCCTTCAGATGGAAGAGCTGGGAATATGAGCGGTACGGAGTTTTCACATATTCCGGTTATGCTTTCTGAGTGCATTGACGGTCTTTGCATAAAACCGGGCGGCATTTACGTTGACGGAACTCTGGGCGGCTGCGGTCATTCCTCCGTTATTTTGAAAAACGGCGGCAGGGTTATCGGAATCGACAGAGATGAAACGGCGATTAAAAACGCGAACGAAAAGTACCCGGAAATTATCACGGTGCACGATAATTACAGCAACATTATAAACGTACTTAATAATCTTGACATAAAACAAATTGACGGCGCACTCCTTGACCTTGGGGTGTCGTCGTACCAGCTGGATACGCCGGAGCGCGGATTCAGCTACCGCTTTGACGCACCTTTGGATATGCGTATGGACACGTCTAAGGGCATTACTGCCTATGATGTGGTTAACGGATATTCACAGGCACAGCTTGAAAAAATCTTTTTTTCCTACGGTGAGGAGCAGTATTCAAGAGCGATTGCGGCGAGTATTGTGAAACGGCGCGAAGTATCGCCCATTGCGACAACGATGCAGCTTTCGGACCTCATATGTGCAAGCGTTCCGCCGAAGGCACGGCGCGGAAAACACCCGGCAAAAAAGGTTTTTCAGGCGATAAGGATTGAAGTAAACGGAGAACTTTCCGTGCTTGAACAGACAATGTATGACTTTGCGTCTGTTTTAAAACCGGGGGGCAGGCTTGCGGTTATAACATTCCATTCCTTAGAAGACAGAGCGGTGAAAAATGCATTTGCTCACCTTACAAAAGGGTGCGAATGTCCGCCGGATTTTCCGGTGTGCGTGTGCGGTAAAAAGCCTCAGGGCAAACTTCTTTCAAAAAAGCCGATTTTGCCGTCGGACGGCGAGCTTTCAAAAAATCCCCGCAGCGCAAGCGCAAAATTAAGAATATTTATCAAGTCATAACCGGTGCATGTCCGCTGCATTCGGTGAACAGTAAAAAGGCGGACGGAAAGGCTCAGAGAATTATGTATTATTCCACTTACGGTACAAGCGCATATAAACTTGAACGGCAGGAATATACCGAAAATAAGGCACCGGCGCGCAAAAAGAAGACCGCACCGGCAAAGAAAAAACAAAAGACTGTAAGTTTCAAAACGGTTTTGACTCTTGCGACGGTGTTTGCCCTTGTGTTTGCCACTCTCGGGCGCTACGTAAAAATTTACGGACAGCACGACGAGATTGCACAGAAGGAAAAGCAGCTTGACACGCTTAAGATGGCAAATGACCAGCTTGACGTGGAAATTGAAAGCCTGACCGACAGCACGCGCATAGAGCAGTATGCCGGTGAGAATCTGAACCTGAGAAAAATGGACAGCAATCAGATTGTGTACCTGGGACAGTCCACAGGGGACAATATGGAGAAAATAGCAAAAAACAAAAAAAGTATTTTCAAAGGAATATTCGGAATATTTTCCGGCGCTTTGGAATATTTAAAATAGTCTGAAAATAAAGTATAAGGGAAGTTTGCGGCTTTTCTTATACTGTTTTCGTAAAAAGGGGTTTAAAAAAATGTCGGGGGAGGTATTTTAATGTCGGAAAACAGAAAAAAACAAAAGTATACTCCCATGAAAAAATCGGGTAAAAAGCGCACGGTTTTAATAGGTCTTGTGTTTATGGCGCTTTTATTTGCCCTTGTTATAAGAATAGGATTCATACAGATAGTGCAGGGCGAGGACCTTCAGAAAAAAGCGGCGGAACAGCAGACACGCGACAGTATCATAAGTTCAAAGCGCGGCGCGATTCTGGACAGAAACGGCAAGCAGCTTGCGGTTTCCGCATCGGTTGAAACAGTTACGGTATCGCCGAAAGAAATTGCCAAAAACGAAAAAAAGTTAAGCCCCGAAAAGGTTGCAAAGGGCCTAAGCGATATATTGGAGCTTGATTTTGACGAAACGCTGAAAAAAATAACGAGAAATTCCTACTACGAAATAATAAAGCGAAAAATCGATAAGACCAAGGCAGACGAGGTAAGAAAATTTATCGAGGATAACAAGGTTGTCGGCATACGCTTAGACCAGGATACAAAGCGTTTCTACCCCTACGGAAGCTTTGCCTCCCATGTTATCGGAACCACAGGTACGGACAACCAGGGACTTTCCGGTATAGAAATGATTTACGATAAATATTTAAAGGGTTCCCCGGGGCGCGTTGTGTCCGCAAAAACCGCGGACGGCAAGGATATGCCCTTTAAATACGAAAAAATGATTGACCCGAAAGACGGTCTGAACGTTGTTTTGACCATTGACGAGTCCATACAGCGCTTTGCGGAAAAGCACCTTGAAACGGCGGTGCTTGAAAACAAACTGGGCAACGGCGCGGCGTGCATTGTAATGGAGTGCAAAACGGGAAATATTCTCGCCATGACAACCAAGCCGGATTTTGATTTGAATAAGGCTTTTACAATTCAGAACCCTGAGGCTGCGGAAAAGCTTGCCTCCCTTACCGGCAAGGAAAAGACGGATTATTATAACGAACAGCTTCAGAAAATGTGGAGAAACAAGGCGGTTTCGGATACATACGAGCCCGGCTCCACATTTAAGATATTCACCATGGCTATGGCGCTTGAGGAAAATGTGTGCAAGCTAAACGATACATTTTACTGCGGCGGCTCGCGCAAGGTAGGCGACAGAACCATACGCTGCTGGAAGGCGGGCGGACACGGTCAGGAAACATTCGTCCAGGCGGCACAGAATTCATGCAACCCGGCATTTATTGATATCGGTTTGCGTATTGGCGCGCAGAAGTTTTACGACTATTTTCAGGCGTTCGGTTTTATGCGCAAAACAGGCATAGACCTTGAGGGAGAGGCGCTGGCGCTGTTTCACGATAAGTCGAATTTCCATGAAATTCAGCTTGCAACTTCCGCTTTCGGTCAGTCATTTAACGTAACACCGCTGCAGATGATAACGGGTGTGTGCGCCGTGGCAAACGGCGGAAACCTTATGCAGCCCAAGCTTGTAAAACAGCTTACCGATAAGGACGGAAACGTTGTGACGTCTTATGAGGATAAAGTGGTTCGCCAGATAATTTCGGAGAGCACCTGCACAACACTGCGCGGTATTTTGCAGTCTGTTGTTGAAAAGGGCGGCGGTTCCAACGCATATATAAAAGGGTACAGAGTTGCCGGAAAGACCGGTACCGCGGAAAAAGTTCCCCGCGGAAACGGAAAATATGTCGCTTCATTTATCGGCTTTGCACCGGCAGACAATCCGCAGATTGCGGTTTTGGTTATGCTTGACGAGCCCAACGGCGGAGCATACTACGGCGGCGTAATCGCAGCGCCCGTTGCAAGAAACATATTTGAGGACACGCTAAACTACTTAAATGTTGAGGCGGCGTATACAAACGACGAGCTTTTAACCCTTGAAACAACGGTACCCAACGTTACCGGAAAAACCAAGGAGGAAGCAATTGCAGAGCTTGACGCAAGCGGTCTTAAGTATAAAATCGACGGCAGCGGCGAAAGCATTGTAAACCAGATGCCAAAGGGCGGAATAAAGGTTAACCGCTCATCGGTTGTTATGCTGTACAC
The DNA here is from genome assembly GCA_905210885.1 of uncultured Eubacteriales bacterium. Lineage (GTDB taxonomy): Bacteria > Bacillota > Clostridia > Monoglobales > Firm-18 > CAJLYO01. Next base: position 7,011 of record CAJLYO010000008.1, read on the forward strand.
ACAGCAGGAGCGCACAAGCAGCACCGTTTCGGTGCCTAACGTACTGAACTGCACACCGAATCAGGCGTCGCAGATTTTGTCACAGGCAAACCTTAACATAAATATTGTGGGAGCAAACTCAAATCAGAATACGGTTGCCTTTAAGCAGGAACCGGCAGCCGGAACCCAGGTTGAAACGGGAAGGGTTATAACGGTGGAATTCCACAAAACAGACATCGGAGAATAGACAGTTAATGGGGAGGGTAATGAAAATGAACATTAACAAGCTTTTAGAAACAAACTATGATATAGAAGTAAAGGGCATATGCTGCAATTCCGCACAGGCACAGCCGGGGGACGTTTTCGTTGCTGTTACCGGCTTTAAAACAGACGGGCACAAGTACATACCGGACGCCGTAAAAAAAGGCGCCGTGTGCGTTGTTGCGGAACACGAGGTTGACGCAGGTGTGCCTGTAATAGTTGTTGAAAATTCAAGAGCCGCTCTTGCAAAAATGGCTCACGAGTTCTATGGACAGCCCACTCGCAATTTCAAGCTTATCGGCGTTACGGGCACAAACGGCAAAACCACCGTTACGTACCTTGTAAAGGCCATTCTCGAGGCAGCCGGCGAAAAAGTGGGGCTTATCGGCACAAACCAGAATATGATAGGCAGCGAGTGCTTTGAAACAGAGCGCACAACCCCGGATATTCTCGATTTGGTTCGGCTGTTTGACAAAATGGCGCATGCCGGCTGTACATATGTTGTTATGGAGGTTTCGTCCCATTCTCTGGAATTAAACCGCGTAAACGGCTGTGAATTTGAGGTAAGCGCGTTTACAAACCTTACTCAGGACCATCTGGATTTTCATATTACTATGGAAAATTACCTTGCCGCAAAGGCAAAGCTGTTTAAAATCTGCAACAAGGCTGTAATTAATATTGACGACAACGGAGGAAAGCGTATCGCGCGCGATGTTGCATGCAGTAAAATCACCTACGGCACGGTGGACGCGGACATTACCGCGACCGATATTACGCTTCATCCGGCAAGCGTTGAATTTAACTGCATGGGCGACAGATTCACCCTGCATATTCCGGGCATGTTCTCGGTGTACAACGCTCTTGCGGCAATATCAATCTGCAAGGCATTGGGCATAGATAAGGAAACAATCAAAAACGCTCTTGCTTCGGCGCACGGAGTTAAGGGGCGCTTTGAGATTTATCCGGCGCATAAGGACTACACCGTAATAATCGATTACGCTCATTCGCCGGACGGACTTAAAAAAATACTTGAAACCATAAAGGGCTTTGCAAAGGGCAGAATTGTTGTTCTTTTCGGCTGCGGCGGCGACAGAGATGCGAAAAAACGTCCGCTTATGGGCAAAATTGCCGGCGAGCTTGCGGACTTTTGCATAATAACCTCGGATAACCCCCGTTCGGAGGAACCGGCGGCTATAATCCGCGATATTTTGTCGGGTATGGAGAACGCAACCGCGGATTATGTGGTTATAGAAAACAGACGTGATGCTATCGGCTATGCAATTAAAAATGCGCAGAAAGACGATGTTATTGTCCTTGCCGGCAAGGGGCACGAAACGTATCAGATTTTAAATACTGGTACAATTCACTTTGATGAACGCGAGGTTTTGGCGGAGTTCATAAAGTAGGGGGTATTTTATTGAAACCAATTTCAATAGGTATGATTTGTGCCGCTGTGTCGGGTGAGCTGATATGCGGCGACGCAGAACATACCGTCACTTCGGTCACAACAGACAGCCGCACAAAAAACGGCGGTCTGTTTATCGCTTTAAAAGGAGAACGTTTTGACGCAAACGATTTCGTAAGCGGCTATCTTGAAAACGGCGACAGCGCGCTGGTAAGCAGAAAAATGCCGCCTGTCCCCGGTAAAAACATAGTGTATGTTCCCGATACCGGAAAAGCGCTTTTGGCGCTTGCCGGAGCGTACAGAAAGCTGTTTGACATTCCGGTTATCGGAATTACCGGAAGTGTGGGCAAAACAAGCACAAAGGAAATGATTTATTCCGTCTTGTCCCAAAAGCTTCGCGCCATGAAAACGGACGGCAATTTTAACAACGAAATCGGCGTACCGCTGACGCTTTTCCGTCTTGAAGACGGTTTGCAGTGCGCGGTTGTGGAAATGGGCATGAGTAATTTCGGCGAAATGAGCCGCCTTACTTCCGCCGTTCGTCCCGATATCGCGGTAATTACCAATATCGGCACGGCGCATATAGGAAATTTGGGCAGCCGTGAAAATATAATGAAGGCAAAGCTCGAAATTCTTGAGGGCATGAGCGGTGACGGGCTTGTTATTTTGAACGGTGACGACAAACTTTTGTATTCTTTAAAGGGCACGCTGTCGGTAAGAACTTTGTATTACGGAATAAACAACCGTGACTGCGACATCTGTGCCGAAAACGTAACAACGAATGCCGACGGCTCGGAGTTTTACGCGCGCGGCGTTAAATACCGCATAAGCGTCCCCGGCGAGCACAATGTGTATAATGCCCTTGCGGCAATACTTGCAGGCGAGGCGCTGGGGATAGAAACGACCCTGCTGCAAAAAGGCGTAAGCGAGTTTGAAAACTGCGGAATGAGGCAGAATATTATAAAATACGGCGGCATAACATTAATCGAGGATTGCTATAATGCAAGCCTTGATTCCGTGGCGGCTTCCCTTAAGGTTTTAAAAAGCATATCGGAGGGCAGAAGCATCGCTGTTTTGGGCGATATTCTGGAGCAGGGCGATTTTGCGGAAAAAATCCACACTGAGGTGGGTAAGGCTGCTGCACGGGAAAATATCGACGTACTCATAACCGTGGGCGAAAATGCAAGGTTTATCGCCGCGGCGGCAAAAGACGCGGTAAAAACCGTTGTTTCCTTTGACGGTAACGACAGTGCATGGGAGTATCTCGATAAAATCATGGCAAAGGGTGACACGGTGCTTTTTAAGGCTTCGAGAGGAATGAAGCTTGAGGAAGTCTGTGAAAAGGCGAAAAAGAAAGCGGAAGGAATAAAATAAGATGTTCAACAGTTTTTTAACGTTATTGATAGGCTTTGCGGCGGCTCTTGTGATTGCACCGCCGGCAATAAAATTTCTGCATAAATTAAAATTCGGCCAGGAAATCCGCGAAATCGGACCGTCATGGCACAAGAAAAAAAGCGGCACACCCACAATGGGCGGAATAATATTCATCATTGCCCCGCTTATTGCGGCGGCTGTGAATTTCAGGACGGTTAATTCAAAATACATGCTGGTACTTATTTCATCGCTGCTTTTCGGGGCAATCGGATTTATCGATGACTTTATAAAGGTAGTTATGAAGCGGAATTTGGGGCTTACCTCGGCGCAGAAATTTTCAATGCAGCTTTTGGTTGCGGTTGTGTTTGTGCTTGTGGGTATGCATTACGGTATACTGCCAACAAAAATATTTATCCCCTTTGCAAAGATTTATGCCGAGCTTGGGTGGCTCTACATTCCATTTGCTCTGTTTGTGGTTTTGGGCACTGTCAACAGCGTGAATTTAACTGACGGAATTGACGGGCTTGCAACCTCCGTTACGATTATTGTCATGCTGTTTTTCAGCATCGCCCTGAAGGACACTCCTCTTACATCTTTCATATACGGTTTAATCGGCGGACTTCTGGGATTTTTGGTATTCAACAAAAACCCGGCAAAGGTTTTCATGGGCGACACCGGTTCGCTTTTTTTGGGCGGTGCGGTTGCGGCTCTTGCAATGGTTTCCGAAAACCCACTGATTCTTATTTTGGTTGGATTTATATATTTTGCGGAAACGCTGTCCGTTATAATTCAGGTTACATCATTTAAGCTTACGGGAAAACGCGTATTTAAAATGAGCCCGATACACCATCATTTTGAAATGTGCGGCTGGAACGAAAAGAAAATCGTTCTCACGTTTTCCGCGGTGACGCTTGTTCTTTGCATAATATCACTTTTCGGCATCTGAAAGGTATGATTGTATGAAAAAAGGAAAACACTTTGATATATATTTTTTAATAACGGTGCTTGTTCTTTTGGGCTTCGGACTTATCATGATAATGTCCGCAAGCTCCGAGTGGTCGCGCAGTCAAAGCTACACCGGCTATGACGCATTTTTCTATGCAAAAAGACAGGCGATTTGGGCCGGTATTTCCCTTCTTGCAATGCTTTTCTTTGCGCGGTTTGACTACCACAGACTTGGCAAGCTTTCAAACCTTATACTGGGCGTTGCAATCGTGCTTTTGGTTTTGGTTTTGGCGGTGGGCACCGAGTCAAAGGGCGGCAAGCGCTGGCTTGATCTCGGTTTTATCCAGTTCCAGCCCTCCGAGGCGGCAAAAATCGCTCTTATTATTTTTCTTTCATGGAATCTTTCAAAAAAAGACGACCCGTTAAAAAAGTTTGCCACAGGTCTTTTGCCTTACCTTTTGGTAATCGGCTTTGTGTGCGGTCTTATAATTTTGGAGAAGCATTTTTCGGCGACAATGCTTGTGCTATTGGTTTCATTGGGCATACTGTTTGTTGCCGGCGCGCGTATTCCCCATCTTATGGCTTTGGGACTGCCCGTGGTAATGGGGGCGTTTGTGCTTGTGCGCACCTCCAAGTACCGATGGAAACGTGTAACGTCGTTTCTTGACCCCTTCGCCGATAAGCTTGGCGACGGTTATCAGATAATCCAGTCCCTTTACGCAATAGGAAGCGGCGGAATTTTCGGTTTGGGACTCGGCAGAAGCCGGCAAAAGTTTTCGTATATACCCGAGCCTCATAACGACTTTATTTTCGCCATTCTCTGCGAGGAACTGGGACTTGTGGGCGCAATGCTTGTTATATTGCTGTTCACCGTTTTAATATGGCGCGGCGTGCGCATCGCCCTTGCCGCCCCCGATAAATTCGGCAGCTATCTTGCCATGGGTATAATGATGCTTATTGCCTTTCAGGTGGTATTAAATATCGCCGTTGTAACGTCGTCAATGCCCGTTACCGGTGTTGCTCTGCCGTTTTTCAGCTACGGCGGAACCTCGCTGGTTATGATAATGAGCTGTATGGGAATTATGCTTAATATATCGTCTAAAGGGAAGGAATGATTTTATGCGTGTTATCTGCGCCGGCGGCGGCACGGCAGGGCATATAAACCCGGCACTTGCCATAGCCTCCGAAATTGCCGGACGGCAGCCCGAGTCAAAGTTTTTGTTTATCGGGACAAAGAAGGGCATGGAAACAACCCTTGTGCCAAAGGCAGGATACGATATACAATATATAGATACGGAGGGATTTTCCCGAAGCCTTACGCCGTCAAATATCAAGGTAATCATAAAGGCGGGGCTTTCTGTTTTTAAGGCGAAAAAGATAATAAAAACATTTAAGCCGGATATAGTTATAGGCACCGGCGGGTACGTGTCCGGACCGGTGCTTTTTGCCGCGTCAATGCTTAAAATTCCTACGCTTATTCACGAGCAGAACGTTTTTGCCGGAATGACAAGCAGAATGTTAAGCGGCAGAGTGGACACCACATGCATAAGCTTTGCGGAAAGCGAAAAGTCGTTCCCGAAAGCGAAAAAAATCGTGCTTACGGGAAATCCTGTAAGGTCGGCGCTTTTTAAAACAGACAAAAAATCCGCACGGCGCGCACTCGGCATAGACCAAAAGCCGTTTATAGTTTCCTTCGGCGGAAGCCTCGGGGCAAAAACCATAAACGATGCGTGTGTGCGTTTTATAAAAAGCGGCGCCGCCGGTTGTAATATGCTTTTTGCAACGGGTACGGCAAACTATGACGAAGTTATGAAGGAACTCGGCACCGTGCCGGATAACGTGAAGGTTGTGCCGTACATATACGATATGGAAAACGTTATAAACGCGGCGGATTTGCTTATATGCCGCGCCGGGGCAATTACGGTAAGCGAAATTACCGCACTTGGGAAAGCCTCTGTGTTAATCCCCTCCCCAAACGTTACGGATAACCACCAGTATTATAACGCAAAAGCCGTTGCCGATGCAAATGCCGCAGTGCTTATAACGGAACAGCAGCTTGCTGAAAATCCCGACGCTCTGAACAAAAAAACAGCAGAGCTTATATCCGACAGAGCCGCCCTTTGCGAAATGGAGCGCAATTCCGAAAAATGCGGAATAAAGGACGGATGTGACCGTATATATAATGAGGTAATAAAATTGGTGCGGCGGTAGTATAGTATCCCAAGCCCTGTATTGCGAAAGCAATGCAGGGCTTTTTATTGACATTTAAGTAATTAAGTGATATAACTACATATATTTGCTTATTATATGAAAGGTGTCGATTATAATGAAGAAATTTCTAAGCATGGCATTGATTTTACTGATGCTGTGCAACATGACCCTGATTTCCTTTGCAGAAGAAAAATATCCGATATCAGGGACGATAGCGGAAACAGATATAAACTGGAGTCTGACGGAGGACGGCGTCCTCACAGTGACCGGTACAGGCAAATTCCCGGAAGACGAGCTAAGCCGGTGGGAATACGCGGACAATGTAGTTAAGATTGTTATTTCGGAAGGCATAACGGATATTGGGGACAACAGCTTTTGCGGATTTGTAAATCTGTTCGAGCTGCAGCTTCCGGACACCCTTCTTACAATAGGCAGCGGGGCTTTCGGGTGTTGGAGCGATGCTGAGCTGACTGTTAATATTCCGAAAAATTTAAATCGTATAGGTCCCGAAGACCCAAGCGACCCGAAAGCGGACATCGCTTTTAATGGGGTTAAAATTAAAAGCTTTAACGTAAACCCGGAAAACCCGGTAAGTGATTTGGATGTTGAAACAATCGCCAAGATTTACAAAGGTGAAATCACAAACTGGAGCGAAGTCGGCGGCTCTGACGGTCCTATAGTACTGATAGGCAGAGAAGCAGCCTCCGGAACACGTGACGGTTTTGAGTCGATTACAGGCACAAAAGACAGCTGCAAATATGCACAGGAGCTTACTTCAACAGGCGATGTTATCCAGACGGTTTCAGGCAACCCCAACGCAATCGGATATGCATCTCTCGCAGCAGTAAAGGACACGGTAAAGGTATTGAAGGTTGAAGGCGTTTCGCCCTCAAAAGCAACAATTCAGGACAAAACATATAAAATTCAGAGGGACTTCGTTTTAGTAACACCCAAGGGCAAAGAATTAAGTGCAGCAGCTCAGAAATTCTTTGACTACGCAACAAGCAAAGATGCTGACGACCTGATTGAAAAAGCGGGTGCAATCCCCGTAATCAGATAAGGAAGTGAATAGCATGAGCGGTAAAATACTTGAAAAAATCATGAATGTGATATTTGCACTGTGCGGCTTTGCCGCTCTTGCATTTGTTGCACTGATTACCGTATTTCTTGCCGCGTCGGGTATCCCGGCGATAGGCAAAATCGGATTTGTAAAATTCATTGCAGGCACCGTCTGGGCACCCACGGCGGCAAATCCGTCATACGGAATACTTCCTTTTATATTAAGCTCAATATGGGCAACCGGCGGCGCAATCGTCATCGGTGTGCCCATCGGCATTCTGTGCGCGGTTTACATCGCCAAAATGGCGCCGAAACGCATAGCGGCGGTTTTAAGAAGCGCGGTTGAACTTTTATCCGGCATACCGTCAGTTGTGTACGGTCTTGTGGGCATGATAATAATCGTGCCATTTGTCCGCGAAGTTTTCGGACTTCCGGACGGCGCAAACATGTTTTCGGCAATTGTTGTACTTTCGGTAATGATACTTCCATCGGTTATAAGCATTTCCGAAACGGCAATACGTGCGGTACCCAAGGAATACGAGGAAGGCTCGCTTGCTTTGGGTGCCACAAAAACCGAAACCGTGTTCAATGTAATCGTACCGGCAGCAAAAAGCGGAATACTTACATCGGTGGTTTTGGGAATAGGCAGAGCCATAGGCGAGGCAATGGCGGTTATGATGGTCTCCGGCAATGTGCCCAACATGCCGGGCATTTTCAAAAGCGTGCGTTTTTTAACAACGGCTGTAGCTTCCGAAATGTCTTACTCCTCCGGTCTGCAGCGTGAAGCGCTGTTTTCAATCGCACTTGTTTTGTTTATATTTATTCTGATTATAAACGTAATTTTAAATTACGTTGTAAAAAAGAGGTAGCGCCATGAACAGACGAAAATTATACGGTCTTATACTGAACATACTTATGTACACCGCAGCGGCGGTTATCCTGCTCATTTTAACCGGTATCATCGGATATATACTGTACCGCGGAGTACCTAACATAACCTTTAAGCTGCTTTCGTCCAAGCCCAGTTTTGTGCGTGAAACCATAGGTATTTTGCCTAACATTTTAAATACATTGTATATCATTTTAATAACGCTAATTATCGTTTTACCGATTGGCATAGGCGCGGCGGTATACTTAAACGAATACGCAAAAAACAAAAAAGCGGTATCGGTAATAGAGCTTGCAACAGAAACCCTCGCCGGCATACCTTCAATAATATACGGTCTTGTGGGAATGCTTGTTTTTGTTCAGTTTTTTTCACTGGGCACAAGCCTTATAGCCGGTGCGCTGACGCTTGTCGTAATGACTCTGCCCACCGTTATACGCACAACCCAGGAAAGCTTGAAAACCGTGCCGGACGGACTTCGCGAGGGTGCGCTTGCATTAGGCTCCGGCAAATGGCACATGATACGCACGGTGGTTTTGCCATCATCTATTGACGGTATCGTAACCGGCTGTATTTTATCCATAGGCAGAATCGTCGGCGAAAGCGCGGCGCTGCTTTTTACCGCCGGCATGGCAAACGAAATTATAAGCCTGTGGCAAGCCGCAAAGCCCGGCAAGGCAGGCTCAACACTGACGGTTGCGCTGTACATGTACGCAAAGGAGCGCGGAGAATTTGAAATCGCCTTTGCAATCGCGGCAATTCTTTTGGTTATAACCGCAGTTATAAATATTGCGGCAAAACTCGCGGCAAAAAAACTTCGTAAAGGAGAAAACGGAAAATGAGTGAAATAATGAAGGCGGAAAACCTGAATTTGTGGTATGACACAAACCACGCTTTGAAAAACATAAATGCCGCTATACAAAAAAATAAAATAACAGCATTCATAGGCCCGTCCGGCTGCGGAAAGTCCACATTTTTAAAGACATTAAACAGAATGAACGACTTGGTTGTCGGCTGCCGCATCGAAGGCAAAGTAACCCTTGACGGCGCGGATATATATGATAATTTTGACGTAACGCTTTTAAGAAAACGTGTGGGAATGGTTTTTCAAAAGCCAAACCCGTTTCCCATGAGCATATACGATAATATAAGCTACGGTCCCCGTCTGCACGGCGTTAAATCCAAAGTAAAGCTTGACGAAATCGTAGAGCAGTCGCTGCGCCGCGCGGCAATCTGGGACGAATGTAAAGACCGACTGAAAAAAAGCGCCCTTTCCATGAGCGGCGGACAGCAGCAACGTCTTTGCATAGCAAGAGCGCTTGCAGTTGTGCCGGAAGTGCTTTTAATGGACGAGCCCACCTCGGCGCTCGACCCCATTTCCACCTCAAAAATCGAGGACCTTGCAATGGAGCTTAAAGAAAAATATACAATAGTAATGGTAACACACAATATGCAGCAGGCAGTGCGCGTTGCGGACATGACGGCATTTTTCCTGCTGGGCGAAATAATAGAATTTGACGATACCGAAAAAATGTTTTCGTCACCGTCGGACAAACGGACAGAGGATTATATAACAGGGAGGTTCGGATAATGAGAAACAAATTTGACGAACAGTTAGCCACGCTTAATACCGAGCTTATTACAATGGGTGCCCTTTGCGAAGAGGCAATTTCCGCCGCGGCAAAGTATTTAATTGAAGGTGATGCCGCCCTTAAGGAAAAAGCGTTGGACGCAGACCATCAGATTGACCAAAAGGAACGCGATATAGAAAATCTGTGCATGAAACTTTTACTTCAGCAGCAGCCCGTCGCACGGGATTTGCGCGTTATCTCCTCCGCTTTAAAAATGATTTCCGACATGGAGCGCATAGGCGACCAGGCGTCGGACATTGCGGAAATGGCATGCTTTGTAACAGGCGGAATTGACGGTAAAATTCACATTGCCGACATGGCACGCGCCGCAATAAAAATGGTAACGGAAAGCGTTGACTCCTTCGTGCGCCGCGACCTTGAAATCGCAAAAGACGTTATCCGCTGTGATGATGACGTGGATAATCTTTTCTTAAAGATTAAAAATGAGCTTATAAAGAGCGCAGCAGAGGGTGCCAACGACGCCGAGGCTTTAATAGACCTTCTTATGATAGCCAAATACTTCGAGCGTATCGGCGACCATGCCGAAAACATTGCGGAATGGGTAATTTATTCAATTACCGGCAAACACAAAACTGTTGAATAACAGAGCAACTTGTGATAAAATGGAGAAAAGGAGGGATTTTGCATGATATATATTGTTGAGGACGATGACAGCATAAGAAAGCTTGTAAGCTATGCTTTGAAAAAGGAAGGCTACGAGGTTGCCGACTTTCCCGATTCACATGAGTTCTTGCGCGAAACGGCACAGACCCTGCCGGAGCTTGTTATGCTTGACATTATGCTTCCGGGCGAAGACGGACTCTCAATTTTAAAAAAGCTGCGTTCCGGCAAAAGAACTCAGGATATTCCGGTAATTATGCTTACGGCAAAGGACAGCGAATTTGATAAGGTAACGGGACTTGACCTTGGCGCAGACGACTATATCGCAAAGCCCTTCGGAATGCTGGAACTTGTTTCAAGAGTTAAGGCGCTTATGCGCCGTACATACAAATCAAAACCCGGCAGCGTGTATGATTTTGGTGTTTTGCATATAGATGATGATAAACACATTATTAAGGTGAATGACAAAAAAATAGATTTATCATACAAGGAATACGAGCTTTTGGAACAGCTCGCTGCGGCAAACGGAAACGTAGTCCAAAGAGAAACCTTGCTTACAAAAATCTGGGGAGAATTTTATGAGGAGTCGCGGACTTTGGACGTCCACATACGAAAGCTGCGCGTTAAGCTGGGAGAGGCAGGAAGCATGATAAAAACAGTAAAAAATATAGGATATAAATTAGAGGTTGATGACTATGACGGCTAAAATTTTCCGCTCTGCATTTTTCACTTCGTTTATCGTTCTTGCGGTTTCCGCCGCACTTATAATGTGCGTGCTGTTCGGAGTCTTTGAAAACCTGATGCAAAACGAGCTGGTAAACGAGGCAGACTATATACAATACGCAATCGGCAGCGATGCCGAAAGCTTTTTTAACACATTTAAAAGCAAAGGAAAGCGCGTCACGCTGATTTCCCGGGACGGAACGGTGCTTTATGATACGGAGGCAGACCCTAAAACCATGGATAATCATGCAGGGCGCAGCGAGTTTAAAGAAGCTCTGTTAAACGGCGAGGGAAAAAGTGTACGTTACTCTCAAACGTTCGCGGAAAAAACGGTATATTACGCACGCCGTCTTGAAAACGGAGATGTATTGCGTGTTTCCGCAAAAAGATACACCGCCGCAGTATTTGTTTTGCGGCTTACACAGCCCCTCGGGCTTATAATGCTTATCGCCCTGGTACTGTCGTTTATACTTTCCTCGCGGGTCGCAAAAAGCGTAATAAAACCTATTAACGAAATAAACCTCGACAATCCGGAGGAATGTGAGTGCTATGATGAGATGACGCCTCTTTTAAAACGCCTTGCAAATCAGAAAAAAACCATTGCAAAACAGCTTGCCGACGCTCATCAGATGCAGGAAAATTTCCGTCTGATTACGGAAAACATGAGCGAAGGATTTTTGGTAATCGATACAAAAACAAACCTGCTTTCGTATAACAGCGCGGCCTTAAAGCTTTTAAATTCCGAAGGCGGCGACAAACAGCAAAGCGTGCTTGCACTAAACAGAAGCGAGGCATTAAGAAATGCAATTTCCGAGGTTCTGCAAGGCACCAGAAGCGATCAGACCATGACCGAAAACGAGCAGACCTACAGTCTTATCGCAACACCGGTTTTTGAAAAGGAAAAGGTAATCGGCGCTGTAATAATTATACTTGACGTAACCGAAAGCGCGCGGCGTGAGGCGCTTCGCCGTGAATTTACGGCAAATGTTTCCCATGAGTTAAAAACTCCTCTTACCTCAATTTCGGGTTTTGCGGAACTTATGTGCGACGGCACAACACCGCCGGAGGTAACCGCGGATTTTGCAAAATCAATATACAGCGAGGCACAGCGGCTGATTGCCCTTGTAAGCGATATTATAAAGATATCGCGCCTTGACGAAGGCACCGGCGGCATGGAGCTTGAGCCTGTGGATTTGCTTTCTGCTGCACAGTCCCAGGCGTCTGTCTTAAAAACCGCGGCTGATAAAAAGAACGTTAAAATTAACGTAAGCGGAACTCACGAAACAATAAACGGAGTTCGCACAATTTTGGATGAAATGATATACAACCTGTGCGACAACGCGGTGAAATACAATAAAAACGGCGGCAGCGTTGATGTCACCGTATCCGGCGGAGATAACAATGTAACCGTTACCGTAAAAGACACCGGCATAGGAATCCCCCAGGCATACCAAAGCCGCGTGTTCGAACGCTTTTTCCGTGTAGACAAAAGCCGTTCAAAAGCAGGCGGCGGAACAGGTCTCGGACTTTCAATAGTGAAGCACGGCGCAAAGCTTCATAATGCGGATATAGTCCTTGAAAGCACCGAAGGTGAAGGAACAACCGTAAAATTAATATTCGCAAAATAAAAAAGGGAGCCTGTCGGTGAACTGCCCCGGTTTGTACAGACAGTACAAAAAAGAGTGGCTAT
>CAJLYO010000009.1 GCA_905210885.1 uncultured Eubacteriales bacterium
CTTGCCGGGCATTGCCCATACTGCGGCGAAAAATTGGATTAAAAAAACGACCTGTCGAAGGCCGTTTTTTAAGTTAAAACAGATTTTTTCTTGCAAACACAAACGCAACAAGCATTGAAATTGCGATTGAAAGAATTATTAAAATGCCGAACCCGTGGGGGTGTGCCGAAAACGGCATGCCCATGGGGTTTAGGTTCATTCCGTATGCGCTGAAAATCATTGTGGGTATGGACATAACAATCGTAATTGTCGCCAAAAACTTCATCACGATATTTAGGTTGTTTGATATAACGGAGGCAAAAGCGTCCATCATTCCGCTTAAAATTCCGCTGTATATCCCCGCCATCTCCATTGCCTGCTTGTTTTCGACTATTACGTCCTCCAGCAAATCTGTGTCCTCGGGATATTTCTTTATATTTTCCGTGCGCAGCATCTTTTCAAGCACACCCTCGTTGGAACGAAGAGATGTTGTGAAGTAAACAAGACTCTTTTCAAGTTCCAAAAGCTCAATAAGTTCCTGATTTTTTGTGGACTTGTGCAGCTTTTTCTCAACTTCCTCGCTTTTCCTGTTTATGTTTCTTAAGTACATAAGGTAAAGGCTTGCATTTTTGTTGAGAATCTGCAAAACAAAGCGTGTTTTCATGTGGGTGTGAAAATTGCGCACCTTGGAGTTCATAAAAGCCTGCAATACCGATGTGTCCTCAAGGCATACAGTTATGATAACCTCTTTTGTAAGAATAATTCCCATAGGGATTGTGACATAGCTTGGCTTTTCGTTTCGTTCCTCAACAGTGGGCACGTCAACAAGTATAAGGGTGTAGGTGTCCTCAACCTGTATTCGCGAGCGCTCCTCATCGTCCATTGCCGCTCTTAAATCGTCAAATTCAATGCCGTTTTCCGCGGCAACCGACGCAAGCTCGGCACTTGTGGGCGCAGTAAGAGCAATCCAGCAGCCGTCCTCTCTTTTGTCGATCTGCTCTATTTTTCCGTCGAGGGTTTTAAATATTCTTATCATTTTAACTCCCTTCCGCTGTCCGAAACAAAACGCGCGAAAGGAGCGGTGCGTCAGACAGCAATATTCAATTTTTCTCGGTTTGTTCGTTTCCCGGGATCGCCGTCCAACTCATTCACCTCTTATTATATGTAATTTCCGGTGCAAATACACCAAAATATATTTTATCACATCGGGCATAATAAATCAAGCATTATTTTTTCCGCTTCGGCTTAAATGTGAAAAAAATATGGGAAATGTGAAAAAAACTCTTGACAAAACTAAGTTTTGATATTATAATAGTAAGAGCCGTGTGAGAACACCATAGTCTTGGTTAATGCGTGCATAGCAGATGCGGGTGTAGTTCAATGGTAGAATCTCAGCCTTCCAAGCTGATTGTGTGGGTTCGATTCCCATCACCCGCTCCATTGCTACATATGGCAGAATGTCTTTGGCGTTTTGCCTTGGATGCGCCTGTAGCTCAGTCGGATAGAGCAACTGCCTTCTAAGCAGTGGGTCAGGAGTTCGAATCTCTTCAGGCGCGCCACAGCAATTCTCTATGGTGGGTATAGCTCAGTTGGTTAGAGCGCTAGATTGTGGCTCTAGAGGCCGACGGTTCGAATCCGTCTACCCACCCCATATTGGGCTGTCGCCAAGTCGGTAAGGCACCAGATTTTGATTCTGGCATGCGTTGGTTCGAGTCCAGCCAGCCCAGCCATTTCACATGACCCATTAGCTCAGTTGGCAGAGCACTTGACTTTTAATCAAGGTGTCCGGAGTTCGAATCTCCGATGGGTCACCAGTTAAAAACCGCTTAAACATAGGGTTTAGGCGGTTTTTTGTCGTTAAATAATGATGATGTTTTTCCGATTTTTAGCCCATTTGACAACTATCTGACAACTACGGGGGAAAAACACGGAAAACAGCGGCTTATACTGTAGATTTTGACTCCGGCTACATGCCTTGGAGCGTAACCCTAAGTATAAGCTGTTGTTTTTATTTTGCCACTTCTTCTTGTGGTTATCAGAATAGGCGAAATCTGTAATTATTTTAAAATTATATAGTAATTATTGATGTAATTTTAATAATTTTGGCGCAGAAACTTAAAAAAAATCCAAGTTTTTATGTAATTTTAAAAACAGCGCTACATGCGGCTTGGTATTTAAACAAGGAGGGCTTAATCGGAGGTGCGGCAAACTCTGTAAACGGAATCAAAGGAAATATGTTTTATGCCGTGCTTACGGAAAACTTTGACAGTATAAAGTTTCTTTCGGAGTGTTATCGGGTTAGCCTTACCGTCACTAGTCGTCCCGACGAGGGAATGAGAGAGGACGCGAGCCACATCGCGCACGGTATGATTGATTATTATCTTTATTTTAATGATGTGGTTAAAGGGACAATAACTTTAAATGATTATTTTAAAGATAGTTCATATAGTGCTACCGAAGAGGAATTTGAAGCGTTTGCCTCATGTATTTGTGACGGTGCTACATGGAGTATTTATCAAAAAGTACCCGATTTAAAGCCGAGAGGGCGACTTGTCAGCGGCCCGTTTAATGATGAAGAACGGCAAATCGGAACAATACTCCAGGCGTTAAAATATGTGGCAAATATTAAGTGTTCATATCAGCAGACGGCAAGAGAACTGCTGCAGCGCTATTACAGCGGTCAAGAGATGCACACGGGTAACCGTTATCTCAACGAGGGTGATACAATGTATCATCGTTCGGAGGATACTTATGTTTCTCTTTCCATGTCCTCGTCAAGAGTAAAATGTGCGGAAGCGTGGAGCGGGCAGGGCAATTCGACCCTTTACACCGGTGACGGATATATGCAGATATACGATGATGCGGCGGAATACTACAGTGATGCTGTGATTAGCTGTATGGATTGGAGCAGGCTTGCCGGGACTACGGTTTTGACCAACACACAAAAGATACCGATTAGGGCAAGCTATTATACCGCCGAGCCGTTTGCGGGTGGTGTTTCAAACGGTAAATACGGTGTTGCGGCAATGAATTTTTCACAGCTTACTATGCCTGTTTATGCGCATAAAAGTTGGTTTTTCTTTGATGATGAGGTAGTGTGTCTGGGTAGCGGAATCGAAAGCAACAGCGATGAAGAAACACATACATATATAGATCAGCGCCCCGAACGCGGCGGAAAATTTATCGTAAACGGCGAACAGATAATTATGACGCCGGATAATACTAAGGAGTTAAGTAAGGTTAGCTGGATTTCCAACAACGGTATTGGCTATTATTTTCCCGACAGTCCGAACTTAATGATGCAAAAGCAAAACAGAGACGGTTCATGGACATATTTGGATGCCAATAATTTTGGCGGTTCGACTGTTAACATGGGGCTTTCATTTTTATGGTTTAATCACGGCAAAAGGGCAAAAAATGAAGGTTATGCATATGCTGTTCTTCCGGGGAAAACACCGGAGATGACAGCAGAATATGCTACCGGTAACAACTTTGAAATAATTGAACGAAGTGACCGTGTTCATGCGGTAAGAGATAGTTCAACAGGTGCTGTCGGCATTGTATTTTGGCCGAAAAACAAGGAACATGCCGATATACTTTTGTCTTATGATAATGCTTTCTTTGATGGAATTTTTCCGTATGTTGATAAGGCTGTGCCGTATGATTACTATACAGATGAAGTTGAGATATACGGTAAAAAAGGCAGAGTAAATCATACACAGACGACAGCTATGCAGGGATTTGAGGTTAGCTCCCAGCGGTTAGGCAATGACGTTGATTTTACGGTATGCTGGTTTGATGATGCACAGGCAAAAAGCGGTTCTTGGTGGAAATTAAAATACCACGATGCACAAGGAAATGCGAAAGAAACCGCATGTATACCCTACCAATACACGGATAAATGGGTAGAAACCACATTTCACTTGTCTGATATTAATTTTGATTGTGACAGTAAATTTTTTTGGACAGGTGTTGATTTTGCAATTGAACACAGTAATTCGCCGCTCCGTTCGGGTACTGATAAAATTAAGGGAGAGGATACATGTTATTACGGACCTGTAATACATGAAATTTCGATTTCTCCCCATGATACAAAAAAACCGGAAAGCTATGCGGAGGCTGCGGAGGGAATATTGACAGATACGCCTTGTATTGTTTACAAAAAGCCTATAGAGGGTGGTATAGAACTTTGCGTCAGTGAGCCAACTCAGCAAGGTAAAAAGATTAGATTAATTGTTGAAGGTTCATATTCTTTGGACAATCCTATAGAAGATGTTTCGATATATCCTGTTTCGGGGGACAGAACCGGGATTGTTATTCAGACCGGGAAAGGGCGCACATATAATATTACGTTAAGAAAGGACAGAGATAAATGAGAATAGGAGCCATTAATTGGGACGCAGCATTGCCTGATAATACTTATTTCGGAAAGTATACCCATAATAATCTCGGAAATTCGGAATATCATAATCGACTTCCGTTTTTTGCACAAAAAACAGCGGATAATGAGTATAAGATACCTATGCGTACGCATGAGCAATATGACGAGGAATTACGATATGCTGCTGAATTCGGTATAGACTTTTTCGCATATTGTTGGTATCCCGATAGCTTGGTGCCGCGCAATATCGGTAAAGAGGAGTATGGTTACCTTGCGCAGTATTACAGCGAATTGAATTTAGCACGAAAGCATTATCAGCAGAGTGAATGGAACAAAAAAATCAGTATGTGCGCTATTATTCTTTGCGTAAGTGCTTATGCCGAATCTGATTTTATTGCGTTGACCGAGGCTATGAAGCAGGATTATTATGAGAAAATTGACGGCAGACCGTTGGTGCTTGTGTTTAACAGGTATGATGCAGAAACAAACCGAACAATAAGGAAGTATGCATCGGCGGAGAACCTAAATCCGTATATCGCATTTATCAGTAATAACGGTGATGATTTCGATAGTAAAACGGATTACAGCACCGCTGATGCAATAACTGCGTATGCTTCCACGCATGACGCTATCGGATTTGATAGGCTGACTGAATTGACCAGAGTGGATAATGAGCGGCGGCTGACATGGAATCTGCCTGTTATTCCATTATTATCGATGGGGTGGAATCCGTCACCGAGAATTGCAAGACCTTCTCCGTGGGTTACTTATCCTAATGCTTCATATGCGGATTTGCCTGATGTCCGGGAAATTGAAAATGCGTTCTGTGACCTGTCTGATTTTATAGACAAAAATTCTAACCTGGCAAATACAGACCATGTTATTGTTTTTGCGTGGAATGAATTTGAAGAAGGAGGTTATCTTTGCCCTACGTTGGCTGATGATGGTAGCCCGAATTATGAATTGTTGAAAAATTTCTATGATGTCAGGAAGAACTATTAAATTATTTGTTGTTGTTGGAACATTACGGAAAATTTGGATTACACGGAGGTACGGACATAGTCTTGGATTAACTGCTTAAAAACAGTCCAAGAATATGTCCGCACCCCCCTCTCCCTGCCCCCTATATTTAACGCTTCCGCTTCATTTTGTTTGAATATATTAAGCGTTCCATGTGGTCTTTTTGAGTTGTAATAGTACCATATTTCTCTGACTTTACATAAAAATCATTTTTCCAGGCTTTTGCTGTCTGACAAAAAATCATAAATGTTCATTGTTAAAATACCGTTTTCGTCATAGTATGGCGGGACAATATCCTTGGTTATTATGATTTTTTTGAATGAATCGTTGATTTTCTTAAACGGTCTTATCTCCTGTGCTCTCTTTTCATTATCCGGCATCGAAAACGCTGACTGAATGTAGTATCGCTTTGATCCGAGATTGCAGACAAAATCAACCTCTAACTGCTTTCTTACCGACCTGCCGGTCTTATCCTTTTCGCTGACCGTAACCACACCGACGTCAACCTTATATCCGCGCATTCTGAGCTCGTTATAGATAACATTTTCCATAGCGTGCGTCTGCTCAAACTGTCTGAAATTAATTCGGGCGTTGCGGAGTCCCATGTCGGAAAAGTAATATTTTTTAGGGGTTTCTATATAAGATTTTCCTCTGATGTCATATCTTTGTGCCGCTTCAAGCAAAAATGAATCCTCCAGACAGTCAAGATATTTCTTTATGGTTGCGGAAGTTATTTTTGAGTTTTTTACGGATTTAAAGGTTTTACGGAGTTTTTCCGGATTTGTTAATGAACCTATTGAGGAGGAAACTATGTTAAGCAAATCCTCAAGTTCTCCGATGTTTCTTATCTTGTTTCTTTTTTGAATATCTCTTACGTAAATTTCACTGAAAAGATTTTCAAGCGCAGCCGCCCTGTTTTCATGCCCGTGTCTTAACACAATCAGCGGAATGCCGCCGTAGAGCATATACTCAGACAGACCCTCGTACCTGTCGCCTTTGAAAACTGTCATAAACTCCGAAAAGCTGAGCGGGTACATATGAATTTCGTCACCGCGCCCGGCAAACTCCGTTATGATATCCTTCGATAAAAACTTTGCATTGCTCCCGGTGACGTACACATCCATGTTTTTTTTACGGAGATAGCCGTTTAAAACGGTTTCGAAGCAATCAAGCATCTGAACTTCGTCCAAAAGGAGATAGTACATTTCATCGTCCGTAATTTTCGAGCGTATAAATGCCATGAACTTTTCGGGATCGGCTTTTCTGTTTTCCTTTTCGATCTTTATAATGCTTTCGCCGATTAAGTCCAAATCGTCGCCCGAGTCAAAGGCAAAGCGGATAATATGGCTTTTATCAACACCGCATTCCAAAAGGTGATTATAAAAAATTTCATTCAGAAGATACGACTTTCCGCATCTTCTGATACCTGTTATAACCTTTATAAGTCCGTTGTGCTTTAAGCCAATCAGCTTATTTAAATATAAATCTCTTTTAATTTCCATATTATTCACCACTATAAAATAGATTTGCGCATACAAATGCATTTTTCTATTTTAATATTACCATAAATATAATAAAAAATCAATAACCTTAATAGATTTTTGCATTTTTGTTGCCTTTTTATCATTAAGTCATAAGCTGATAGGATTTGAATCTATGTTCCGTATATTTCTAAAATTATAGAATATACAAACAATATACAAACAATATACGATAAAGTCGCTGAACATTTATTATAATATATATTAGGAATTATCACATAAAGCGGTGAAATAACGGTGTAGGGCAAAATGATAGGATTAAGGAGAATGTATAAGATGTTATGAAGTTTTTCTGCGAAAGTGCATGGAAAGCCATTTGACAGGTGGAAGGTCAAAACAACGGATAAAGGGAGGAAATGGAAATGAAAAAATTTAAGTTTGTATCAGTCATGCTTTCGGTTGCTTTGTTGGGTACTATGCTCAATTTTACGGTATCGGCGGAGGAAATCAACGCTCATGCATCGACAAGAACCGTATATGAGCAGGATTTCGATAATTGTGATTGGTGGGATAATGGCGCTCCTACAGATGAACAACTGAAGAAGGAGGTGTTTTTCTCATATTTGAACGATTCTGCAAATATGGAATCGGCTTATGGACTGATAGATGGGCAGGGTAGAGAGATGGGCAACAAATCGCTTCATCACAGCGCGACATTCAAACTTCCGTTTGGAAAACAACCTGATGGAAGTTGTGGAAAGAGGCGGCGGTGACTTTTGTAAAGAAAAGGCCATTGTCAAGGAAATAGATTCCTCGGCATACAAGAATAAAACAAAGGAGCTTATGAAAGAGCTTGTAAGCCTTTCGGCAAAGCACAGCAGCTTTGATAAGGCGCTTAAAAAGCTTAACGAAAAATACGGCGCCGACAAGGTTTTAAAAATCAGACAAAAGTTTAATGAACTGAATATAAGCCCGGTGGTAATTCCGCGGCGCGCACAGTATAAAAGACTGCCCGGAACAGATACACTGATCGGGCATTTTTATAACAAAACAGGGTAGGCTGTGACAGCCGTACGTGAAAAATGCGGACGTGGTCTTTAAGACTGTGTCCGCATTATGCTTCTTACAGGATTATGTCAAGCATTTCCGTAAGATTGTCTATTTTGTAGTCGCACATATCTCCTATGCCCGACCTTTCTATATTTCCGCCGGAAATACCCACACAGCAAAAACCGGCAAGCTTAATTGATACGACGCCTGCGGAGCTGTCCTCGATACCTATTACCTTATGTCTGTTTTCCCGTATTGGATAGAGCCATTCTCTGTCTAAATATGTTTTCTATTATAAAACCTTTATTACCGCCGCTGATTTTTCGCTTAGCGAAACTGTCAGAATACCGTCGGAAACAGAACACTTGCAGCTGCTTTTGGACGGATAAACGACACCGGCGGTGTTTCCGGATACCGGTATTTTTATTTCGCCGCTGCCGGAAAGTCTGCCGACGCAAATGTATGAGTGATTTTCTCCTTTGTAGCCGTTTACGACAATATCGTCCTCAAAATTAACCGCGCCCAGCGGCCAGAAGGGAGTAAGATGCGGTATTTCGTTTCTTACCGACTTGTAAAATTCAACTCCGCTCTTTATTATTTCAAACTTTTCCTCGGGTAAAAACGGTGTTTCTGCCGAAAGGACCGGACGGCGGAACATGGCGTTTACCATATTGAACACTATCTCGCCGTCTGTCTGCTCTTTCATGGGTAAAACCCATACCTGTGCCTGCTCCGGGATAACGGCTGTGGATGACATTGCCGCAATGGCAGCGGTGGGCTTATAGCTTGTTGCATCGGTTATCGATTGCATTGAAAAATGCCGCAGACTTTCCGAATCCATTCTCATTCCGCCGCTTGCACAGTTCTCAATTATCAGCCCCGGGTGTCTTTTATATAATCCGTCTACCCAGTCAAGATATGCTTTTTGGTGTTTCATAAGTCCGTCGCCGAAGCTGTCACTGTCAATCTCGGTTCCCGAACCGCCGTCTATGTTGTAGTCAAATTTAAAATACTGTATGTTGTACTCCGAAATTAACCTGTCAACAACATTGTTTAAATATTCCGTAACCTTTTTGTTTCTGAAGTCGAAATGATACCTTCCGTGGTCTATCACTCTTTTTCCGTGACGGACAAAAAAACAGCTGTCATCAAAATATTTTAAAGCCGGGCAGTTTATGCCCATAACTTCCGGTTCAAGCCATATTCCGGGTTTCATACCTTTTTTTATAATATAGTCAAAAACCTCTTTCATGCCGTTTTTAAAGCGCTTTTCGCAAACTTCCCATTCGCCTACGGTTTCCCACCATGTTCCGTCTGCATACCAGCCGGCATCCATGCAGTAAATTTCCGCACCTGCTTTTGCTGCGGCGTCTATAACGGGAAGTTCTTTTTCCGTTGTTGGGTCGGCATTGAGGCAGGCCATGTAGTCATTGAATATTACCGGAAGCGACATGTCCGCAGGACTTCTGTATGCTGTCTTGCGGCGCAGATTTGTCATTTGCGCAAAGGCGCCGTTTAAGTCTTTGGCAAATACTACAGAGGCTTTTACCGATGAAAAGCTCTGCCCCGGTTTTAAATCTTTCCACCAGCAGTTTTCCTGTTCCGAAGGACCGGAAAGACGAAGGTAGTTTAGCCATCCTGTGTCAGATATTTCAAAACTCCATGATCCGTTATGCTCGATTTGCCAAAGCATTGCACCGTCAGTGTTTTCAACAGCTGCCATGGGCATGTATTCTTTGGTAGACCACGTTCCCGTGTTTTGGGCGAAAATTCTTTTTGTTGAGCCGTTGTTGATTTTTGAAAATCCCAGCTGTTCCGGTGTATAGCTTCGCCAGTTGAGCTCGCGGCACCAGCTGTTGTGGCACAGATGTATCTTCTCAATATCAAAGTTGTAAAGGCAGAGCGAGCTTACGTATTCAAGTCCGATACTTTCGCTGCTGATGTTTTCAACTTCCGTATATGATGTAAATGCGCTTAGAGTTTCATAAAAATCGTAATGCAGCTTTACCGAAATCTTTTCGTTTGCCAAATTGAAAACAATGCTGTTGTCCGTTTCTGAGTGTGAAACATATTTAAGACTTTGGGACAGCAAACTTCCTATGTGTTTTGCACCGTGATGGCTGTCCGGGTTTTCTCCGCTTGCGAAAATTTCACAGGGTACGCAAACAGGCTCAGGCTCTGCGTCTTTTTTCTTTGTGCCTATGTATAAAAGAATAAGACGTTTTTCATCATCGATGCAGAATGAAAAATGTATTTTGTTTTTTGTTATGTCCAGATTTTGCATTTTATCACCTCAAAAATTTATATATCTCTATGCCGCCACAATTTTATCATACGATTAATTCAGGTTCAACCGTGCTTTTGAAATTCAGCATAATAACTTCATTTTAGCAATTAATTATCATTTACAGTATTTTTTGTTCATGTAGAATGTAGGTTGATAAAATATAATGGAGAGGTGTTTTTTATGCGAATTATGACATGTAACATATGGGGAGATTATTTTGATAATCCGGTGGAAGCAAGAACAGATGCATACGAAAAGCTTTTTTGCGAATATGCTCCGGATATTGCGGGCATACAGGAATGTACGCCTTCATGGTACGGCTGTTCGCTTTTTGAAAACGTTTCGGATAATTACGGGTTGGTGAAAGTAACCGAAAACAACTATACTCCGATACTGGTAAAAAAGGAAAGATTCAGTATAGAAAAAAGCGGTTTTTACCTGTATAAGGACACCCCCGACCCGTCAAAGGGATATACTTATCTTGTGCTTTGCGATAAGAAAACCGGTGAGCGCATCGGAGCGGTTAATACCCACTTTTGGTGGAAGACAGGCCCCGAGCATGACATAATACGAAACAGTAATGCACAGGAATTTACGGCTGTGATAAAGAAAATTAATGCAGAATACGGCTGTCCCGTGTTTGCATTCGGAGATTTAAACTGCGGGTACGAAGCAGACGTTTTTAATATATTTAAAAGCAGCGGTATTAAACTTGCAATAGATGAAGCGTATAAAAAAGATGAATATTCCAGCGAGCACGGCGATCCGGTTTTAAAAGACGACGGCAAGTGGCACGGCATAAAGACGAAGGATGATAAAAATAATTCCCTTGACCATATAATTTGCTATAAAAACCATTGCGGCATTAAGGAATACAGAGTTGTTGATGTTCAGTACATTTTGGACGCAAGCGACCATTCTCCGGTATACATAGACATTATTTAAATCTGAAGGGAAATGAAAATGAGTAAAAAACTTGAAAACGGCATTTATAATGCATTTAAAATCGGTGCCGCCTGCATTTGTATATATATGATGAGCTATTGCATAAGAAATCTTTTGACGGTTTCAACTGTCGAAATCATAAAAGAAGGTGTAATGACAAAGGAAAAACTCGGCTTTTTGTCGGCAGTGTATTATGGGGTATATGCCTTCGGGCAGCTTATAAACGGCACTGTCGGAGATACGGTTACACCGAAAAAGATGATAGTTCCGGGTTTGCTTGCAAGCGGTATAGCTTCATGCCTGTTTCCGTTTACGACACACTATGCTTTGCGGCTTTTATGCTTTGGTGTTATGGGTTTCGGGCTGTCTATGTTAAGGGGACCGCTTGTAAAAATAATTTCCGAGAATATGGAAGAAAAACAGTCGCAGTTTGCCTGCGTGCTTCTGGCAGCCGGCGTTTACGCAGGTCCGTTTATTGTTTCTTTCGCGGCTGTGTTTCTGAGGTGGAAATATGTATTTTTGGTGTTCGGTATTATTACCGTTGCATTTTCTCTGCTTGGAGGAATCGTGCTTGACAGGCTTGAAAAAAACAATATTATCAGGATTAACATTTTACCCGGTGAAAAGGTTGATTTCCTTTCTGTGTTTAAAGTCAAAAATTTTATCGTGTTTATTATAATAAGCGCACTTGTGGAAATTGCCGGAACGTCAATTGCATTTTGGATTCCCTCTTATGTGTCAGACAGGCTAAAGCTCAGTGTTAATTTGTCCAACACGATTTTCAGCGTCATTTCAATGATAAAATTCGTGTGCCCGTTTTTGTGTCTTATAATACTCAGGCTTTTTAAGGATAACATGATGCGTCTTATGAGGGTGCTTTTTTTTGCTGCGGCATTGGGACACATATTAATGAATTTTGTGACCTCACCGATTTTAAATATTATAATTTTTGCAGCGGCACAGTTTTTCTCCGCGTGCGTGTCGGCACTTATATGGAGCGTGTATATCCCGAGCTTAGCCGACACCGGCAAGGTATCGGCGGCGAACGGTATGCTTGATTTTGCAGGATATTTCGGCGCCTCGGCAGCAAGTGTAATGGTATCATCTGTTATGGGGAAAATAGGCTGGAACGGCGTTGTGTACATGTGGAGTGCATTTATGCTTTTAGGCTTTGCCGTTGCGGTTTATCAAGGGATAAACGAGAAAAAGCAGAGTGCCGTACGGTAAAGCCACATTAGCAATTTTGTTGCATTATAAGAATTAATTATCATTTAAAACATAAGCGGTATTTTGTATAATTAAAAGTGAAAAGAACTATGTACAGGAGTGGGAGAAATGATATATGTTGTACCCGAAAACGATAAAAAGCGGTTTTCACAGACGCCGTTTACATGTGTAAGTGTGGGGCGGGCTTTTGAACTTCTGCGTCATGACATGATGCTCCAGATGAAAAAGCTGCAGGAGGAAATCGGTTTTTCATACTGCCGTTTTCACGGACTGTTTCATGATGAAATGGCGGTGGTAAGACGTAAAGAAGACGGTTCCCTTGCATTTCAGTGGAATCATATAGATAAGCTTTTTGACAATCTTAAATCCGTTTCAATAAAGCCTTTTGTGGAGCTTGGGGCAATGCCCAAGGCGCTTGCGTCCGGGGATTCCGTGATTTTTCACTGGAAGATGAATACAAGCGAGCCCAAGGATTATTCCGAATGGGGACAGCTTGTTACGGCGTTTATTAAGCATATGATACAGCGCTACGGCTTTGACGAGGTTAAAACCTGGTATTTTGAGGTTTGGAACGAGCCTAATTTAAAAGGCTTCTGGCCCGCCGGAATGGAGGCGTACTATAAGCTTTACGAAACCTCCGCAAGAGCCGTAAAGGCGATTTCAAACGAACTCAGGGTGGGCGGTCCGTCGACAGCCGGCGGCGCGTTTATTTCTGAAATGATAGATGTATGTGTAAAAAGAAATATTCCTATTGATTTTGTGACAACGCACTGTTATCCCTGCGGTGAGCAGTGTGAGTATCCGGATAAAGAACATTCGCCGTATAAAACAGGCATGTATTTTATCGAAAGATTTAAAGAGGTGCATGAACAGGTAAAAAGCTCAAAGCTTCCAAACCTTGAAATTCACTGGACGGAATGGAACACAATGTCGTGGAAATGGGGCGGCGGCGAGGTCGACTTTATAACCAATGTATGCAACGATAATCACTACAGTGCCGGCTGCATTGTAAGAAACATGCTCGGAGTTTCCGATTACTGCGATTCGGCATCGTTCTGGACCGTCAGCGATATGATAGAGGAATCCGGCATGCCACACAGCGTTTTCTCTGCCAATATGGGCATGATTACGGTGGGCGGAATCCCAAAAGCAAGCTATAATGCGTTTTTGCTGCTTAAAAAAATGCGCGGCAAAAGAATGAAATGCGTATACAGCGGCTATCCAACAGGGTTTGGCGCAGCGGCAGCCTTTGAAGAAGGTGTTACGCGCTGTATAATGTATAACTCTCAGATACCTGATGACGATAACGCCGAAACGGTAAGCGATACGCTTAGTATACCTGCAAGTGACGGTGTGTACATAGTAAGCACGGCGGTTATCAGAAAAGGACACGGAAGCTGTTATGAAAGCTGGGCGGCGATGGGCATGCCCCAGGATTTATCGCCTATGCAGGCAGAGGTAATAAGGGCGCACAGTGTTCCGGAATACAACTTTAAAAGAGTCGCTGCGCATGGCGGCAAGCTTGAATTTGATTTTACTCTCGGAGCCGACGAGGTAATGTACCTTGAAGTTCAGAAAGAGGGATTCACGGCAATGCCCCGTGATACGGGTAGGGTTGATATAGAAAAGTGGAACGCAATGGTAACGCTTGAGCGCAAAACATACGGTTCGCTTAAGGAGGAGTAATATAATGAAACAGAAACTGAAAACAAAAAACGGCAGACTGAGTACATATCTTGCAAACAATTATGAATTCTGGCTTTTGTCACTTCCGGCAATTATATACTTTTTGGTTTTTTGTTACTGGCCGATGTTCGGTGCGGTTCTGGCATTTAAAAATTTCAATTACGCAAAGGGTATTTTCGGAAGTGATTGGGTAGGCTTTAATAACTTTAAATTTTTCTTTTTGTCAAATGACGCATGGCGTATAACAAGAAACACTTTGGGGTACTCGTCGGTATTTATTGTGACAAGTACAATTGCCGCTATGGCAGTTGCACTGCTGCTGTTTGAAATATCAAGCAGACGGTGCATAAAGCTTTATCAGACAATTATGATTCTGCCGCACTTTATGTCATGGGTTTTGGTAGGATATATTACATACATTCTGTTTAACGGCAGTCAGGGCGTTTTCAATCAGATATTAACAGCAATGGGACTTAAACCTGTGGACTGGTACTCAACACCCGGTGTGTGGCCGTTTATTCTGCCGGTGGTTAATATATGGAAAGGCGTCGGAATGAAAAGTATTATGTATTATTCCGCACTTATGGGGCTTGACTTGTCACTTTATGAGGCTGCGGAAATTGACGGAGCCGGACGCTGGAAACAGACATGGGCAATTTCTGTTCCGTCGCTTATTCCCATTATGACAATACTTTTTATAATGGACGTGGGCGGTATATTCAGAGGCGACTTCGGTCTGTTTTATCAGATTACAAGAGATATCGGCGCCCTGTACCCCACAACCGATATTATAGACACATACGTTTACCGCGGTTTGAGAACCGGCGATGTCGGTATAACTTCGGCGGTCGGTCTTTTCCAGTCCGTTGTGGGTCTGGTGGTTGTTATGGGTACAAATTACCTTGTTAAGAAGATCGAACCCGATAACGCTATGTTTTAAAGGAGGAAAACCATGTTTGAAATATTTGATAACTTTAAAGCGTATGACGAAAACCATCAGCCGTATACGTTTTCCGTTGAGCGGCATACGGAAACCGCAAACCTTCATGCCGGTGTGACAGAGGAAGGGTTTTCCCTTAAATCCATAGGCAACAGACACATTTTGAATTCTCCGGTTTTTTTAAAGTGCGAGTTTAAAATGAATTTTAAAATCACGTATCCTTTTGAAATTGACCCGGAATTTATAATTGCTTTCGGATATGACGAAAAAACACGCACCGGAATGGCTTTCCGCATAAAATACGATACCTCCGGAAAGCTGTGCGTTGATTTGATTAAAGTAAAAAACAGTCTGTATGAACGGATTTCCGACACAAAATCAGTGTCGTGGCATATGCCGGAGAATGATTTTTTAAGACTTAATTTAAAAATCGACCCTGACAGCGTAAGCTGTGAAATTGACGGTATGAATTTTTCGTTTGCGTGCCGGAACAAGCCGGGCAAAATTGCAATTGAAAGAAAGAATTTTATAGGCGAGCTTATAATAAAAAATTTCAGGTTTTGCACAGATGACGAATATGAAAAAAATACGGTGATTTCGACGGCAAAAATCAATGTTCCCATGACTAACGGCGGCGATGTGCCTTACACCGTTCAATACCGCGTTGATAAGGTTCAAAACGAATATTACATGACGGCAGTCCTTGACGGAGGGGCGAGAAGCAAGCCGGTAAACCGTGAAGAGCGCGTGGGACAGTATGTTGCCGGCAGAGATTATATGACCTCTCCTTATGCCGGTCTTACAAACGGTGAGGGCGACGTTATATTTAATATGGCAAACGGTGTAAGCTGTTTTGTAGATCCCAATATTTACTGGGACTGCCAGAAGCTGTTTTTCGGCGATACACCTTTGCCGATTGCCAATTGCTATAAAATAACGGGTTTTGTTCCCGATGAAAACACAAGCCTGATTTTCGGCTATGAAAATCTGTCCTGCAAAGGCTATGAGCCGCAGGAAGGCGCACGGGAATTTGTATTTTCAAAAAGCGGACAGCTTTTGTATAACGGCGCCTCAAGAAACAGCGACAGCGCTGAGGTTTTGTCCCCCTTTGACAAAAAAGCAATATCTTTAATCCCGGAGGATTGTAAAGACAGAGAGCAGGTTATAAATCATTTAAAGTATAATCACTACTTTACCGACGGTGAGAATATAAGCTTTACATTCAAATACAGAACAGATATTTCTCCGGGGTATTTATCCGTTAAAGCAGAGATTGAAAATGTGTTTGAAACAGAAACATTATGCAAAAAAAGACCTGAAATAACGACATGCAGCTTTTATAAAAGTCGCAGGGAAATATCGGCGCATGTAAGTTTTCCGCCCATGGATGCGGGTGTATATAAAATTGTGTTCACCGTTTTTTACGGTGAGAACGAATATAAAAGGCTTTCATATGCGTTTGAGGTATTTAAACCCTATTCGGGGATTTGTCCTCCCCTTGAGAGCGGTTTGCCGTTTATGTTTACCATGAACAATGAGCTGAAAAAGATTAAACGGAACGGTTTTGATTTGTGGAATCCGTATCCTTCGGATAATGTGGGGCATTATATCGCCTGTGCAACAAATACGCCTGTTGAAGCGGAGGAGGTTGAAGTATGGAAATACTTAAAAATCTTCGGGCGCACGTGGTTTGCATGGCTTGCCATAAGAACATGCAACGATTACCTTTCGCCGGTGCATGACATAACGATAAAAAATGCAGATTATCTTTTCCACACCGGAAAGAATACAGACTGCGATCCTCTCGGGGCTTACAGTATATTCCCCAACAGGATTGACCACTGGTGCAAGCAATTTTACAGATATGATGAGGTTAAACAATGGGTTTCGGAATTTGAAGCGGAAAACCCGAACGGGGATCGAATGGCGCTTATCGATTATATTAACGATAAGGGTCAGGCGTACACAAAAAATCACAACATAGAACTTAAAAAGCTTAACCCAAAGGTGAAAAGAGCAATTTACGGACCGCTCCCGGCGTATTTTTCGCCTACGCTTACTCATCATTCATTGAAATACTTTGGTATTCCGGAAAATGACGATTTGGCAGATGAGTATTTCAGCGGTTTTGCAGTATATGAGGATTATCCGTTTTCGTGTTCATACCAGACCTACCGCGGTCCGTTTGCGATAATGACAATACTTCTTAATGTGCCGCGCTTTACGGTTTATCCCGAGCTTTACAGCGGAAGCAATGGCGGCTGCATTGACGGTGCGGTTAAATTTGCTCATGCCCCCATGGGAGCATACGAGTGCAGCGCCGACCAAAATTCAACTGTTGCCTTTGAGTATGTGTTTAATACGGCGCATAAAACCGCGGAGGGCTTTAAGTATTGGAGCACTTACGGTTTCCACCGCGGAAGCGACACAAACGAATATATTGATAAATTCGTTAAAAACTGGCATTACGTGCAGGAGCACAAGCCGGTAAGACCGCTGCGCTCAATTGCGTATATCGTGGACTACAGCGGTGACGTTGACGTTTTAAGACCGGAATGCAGCTTTTATAACCAAAGCGAGAGCGGACAGACGATTGTTTACGAATGTGCAAGAGAATCCGGAGTTCCCGGCGGTTTCGGCATAAAACCGGAGAATCTTAATACGCTGACCGAAAACGACTGTGACGTTTTGGTTATCCCGTCCCTTTACGGTGCGGAGCGTGAATATGCTGAAAACATAAGACGGCTTTACAATGCCGGTGTTAATTTAATTGCATTATCTGATGTAACCGGACTTGAGGACATATTCGGCGTTGAAAAACGAAAGGCGTCGGAGACGGTTAAAAGCGTTGAGTACGGCGGCAAAACCGAGTATGTGTACAATTCCGAGGCGGATTTTGAGTACAAGCCCAAAAAGGCGAACGTGTCCGTTACGGCAAACGGCAAAATCCCGGCGGTTATTACAACGGAGCGCACGGCGCTTATCAATACCGCGCTTATAAGCCTGGGCTGTGCCGACAAGGAAAAAATGACGGAGAGCAAAGCCGGTTTTATCACCGGAACTCTTATAAGAGAGGCTCTTACAGACGAAGTTAAGCGGCTTTCAAAACCGCTTGTGTACGGTGAGAATATCGGCGTAACGCTGTTTGAGGATAAAAACGGCAGCACAATGCTGCTTGCAATCGACTATTCGCCTTTTGATAACATTGAGCGCGGCGAAAAAGAAGCGGCTGTGAAAATCAACCTGCCCGGTATTACCGGGGTATTAAGCGATATTCCCGTAAAAACGGCAAAGAAAGACGGCGCCGTCCGCGAAATAAGGTTTAATATAAAGCCCCACGGTTTTGCGTTTATTAAATTAATTGCCGCCGGAGAGAAAGAAGGTAAACTATGAAAAAGAATAAGATACTGAGCTATAAGCTGATAATCCATCTGATTTTTATAGTGCTGTGCTTATGCTTTGTTATTCCGTTTTTGTATATGATTTCACTGTCATTTACACCGGAGAGCATTATAAAAAGCCAGGGCTATAAGCTTATACCGCCAAAATTCAGCCTTGAAGCGTACAGAAGCGTGTTTCAAAATCCCACACAGCTTATAGATTCGTACAAGGTTACAATTTTATTTTCCGTTGTAGGAACGCTGCTTTCCATGATTGTTATGATGATGCTGGGATATGCTCTTTCGAGAGAGCAGTTTAAGGCACGGCAAAAACTTACGTTTTTCGTGTACTTTACAATGCTTTTCTCGGGCGGTCTTGTTCCGTCATATATCATAAACACAAAAATTCTGGGGCTTTCCAACAATTTTTGGGTGTATATACTTCCGGGGCTTTGTACCGCATACCATATTTTAATTCTGCGTACATTTTTTAAAACAATACCCAGCGCGCTTATCGACGCGGCAAAAATTGACGGTGCCGGAGAGTTTACGATTTTTCGCATAGTTGTTATACCTCTTTCAAAGACGGTTATCGCAACGGTTTCGCTTTTGATTCTTTTGGGTAAGTGGAACGACTGGTATACAACTCTGATTTATATTTCGGATAACAGGCTTTATTCATTGCAGTACCTTTTGCAGAAAATACTGCGTGAAACGGAATTTTTACAGGAAATGTCCAAAAGCGAGCAGATTGTTGATATTGCGAGTGCGGAAAAGCCTGTTGAAGGAATGCGCTTTGCGATGGCAATTATTGCGGCGGGGCCTATGCTTTTCATATTCCC
>CAJLYO010000010.1 GCA_905210885.1 uncultured Eubacteriales bacterium
AGACGGCTTTTGGACTTTGAACCGCACCCGGAAAAACGGGATTTGCATTTTAATCTGTACAACAATATATGGAACACAAATTTCCCCATGTGGTACAGTGACGACGCGGTATTCAGATTTAAAATAAAGGAGCTGTAAAATGAACATACTGAAAAACGGAAAAATCAGTCTTGCCTTTGACAAAAAAGGCTTTATCAAATCACTGAAATACGGCGATAGGGAATACATCTCCGCCGCCATGCCCGTATTCAATATTGCATTCCGCGACAAATCGGGCACGCAGACAACCGTTGATGCCTTTGCGACGGAATGTACCGACTGCGAACTCAGCGACAATTCAATAACATGCAGTTACGAAAAAGACGGGTTGAATGTGATAATAACCGTGAAACTAACCGAGGAAATTTCATGGGGAATAACAATCGAGGGCACAGGAGAAAAAGCCGTGGAATGGGTAGACTACCCTCAGCTTGCATGCCCGGACGACTTTGCCGACAACGGCGGAACCTCAAAATTTCTATGGGGCTTTAACGAAGGTACACTGATTGAAAACATGAATGACAGGGAAAAAGGCATACCGTACTTCCCGCCCGAGTACCCCTGTAAGGGCATTATGGGCGTGTATCCGGCGATAGTGGAAACCCAGTTCACCGCGTACTACAATGATGAATCCGGCATGTATTTTGCCTCTCACGACCCGGACAACAACTTAAAGGGAATCAACATTCACCGCGTTCCCGGCGGCGTGAAACCGGAGTTCCGGCACTTTACCGGCTGTAATTTCGGGGAGGACTACACCATGCCGTATCCCATGGTCATGAGATTTTTCGAGGGCGACTGGCACGACGCATGCGAGATATACAGAACGTGGTTTGAAAACTTTAAAAGCCGGGAGTTTACTAAGATAACGGAAAACAAAAAGCTGCCGGAATGGTACGGCGATTCCCCGGTAATTGTGACATATCCCGTGCGCGGACGGCATGACACCGATGTTATGACCCCAAACAAGCTTTTTCCGTACATAAATGTTATGCCCCACGTTGAGCGGTTTGAAAAGGCGTTCGGCAGCAAAATTATGATACTTTTAATGCACTGGGAAGGCACGGCGCCCTGGGCACCGCCTATTGTGTGGCCGCCCTACGGAGGCGAGGAGGAGCTTAAAAAGCTTATTGACGCACTGCACAGCCGCGGCGATATTTTGGGCGTGTACACAAGCGGTCTCGGCTGGACGATTAACAGCAATGTTGTTGACAATTACAATACTCAAGAATATTTTGATAAGCATAATTTAAAGGAGGAAATGTGCATTTCCCCCGAACAGACCCTTCCCTATTCGGATATATGTACGGCGCAGCGTTCCGGCTATGACATGTGCCCCACCCGTGAATTTACACGGGAAACAGTTAAACAGCAGGTTCGTTTTATGGTGGGCGCCGGCATTGACTACATTCAGCTTATGGACCAAAACCACGGCGGAACGTCATATTTTTGCTACTCGCAAAAGCATAATCACCCGCCGATGCCGGGAAAATGGCAGACAGACGCGGTGCGTTCGCTTTTGTCGGAGGTTAACAAGGAAACGGATAAGGTGCTTTTGGGCTGTGAGTCCGCAGCGGCGGAGAGTTATATACCCAATCTTCTGTTTAACGATAACCGCTTTAATATTGCGTACTATATCGGAAAGCCCGTCCCTGCGTACGCGTATATTTTTCACGAGTATATAAATAACTTTTTGGGAAACCAGGTGTGTGTGGACTGGCAGATAGACCTTGATAAATCTCCCGAGAGCTTTTATGAAAGGATAGGCTACTCTTTTAGCGCCGGGGATATGCTGACGGCGGTAATAACGGAAAACGGAGAAATCGACTGGAACTGGGGAAAGCGTGACAGACAAAGACCGGTGCCGAACCAAAAGCGTGCGGAAACGCTGATTAAAAACTTGAATTACTGGCGGCAAGGGCCGGGCAAAAAGTACCTGCATACGGGAAAAATGATAAAGCCGGATAAGGTGTCGTGCGATATGCTTACCATATGGCGAAACGACGGCTCAAGCCTTGACGTCCCGAAAATCCATACAAGCGCGTGGACAGCCGCGGACGGCAGCTCGGCACAGTTTCTGATAAATTACGGCGAAACGGAGCTTGCGGCAAACATTGCCCTGACCGCCGACTGCACCGTGTACGGCAAAGATATGCTGCTTAAAAAGGGCGAAAACAGCATTGTTGTTCCGCCGCTTTCCGCGGTTATGATTGAGAGGGCATAAAAATATTAACGTTTCGGGTGTGTGTCATCTGCCCGAAACGTTTTTTCTATTTATGCATCATTGCTATAACTGCGTCTATGTTATCAATAATAAAGTGTTGTGCCGCATTATTGTAAAGCACTGCGGTATACGGACCATGAAAACCGAGCCTTTCTTCAACAGTAATACCCAGATTTTTACCGCTTTCCGCAGGGCGCTTCACGCTCTTCCCGCCGGGTGCGGTTTCGATGTGAAGTATTTCGATACTGATAAGCCAATTGCTGAGGTGAGAGTATGAAAGTTTTTTCATGTTTTCGTTGTCGGTTAGTTCGTTTATTTTTTTTGCTATTTCGCTCAGAGATATCGGAGTATCGGAAAATGAAAACTTTTGAATTGTTTCAAAAGTGATGTAAAAGTCCTCTTTCGGCTTTTTCTTGCCCGCAACAACGCCGCCGTTTTCAATTACCTGTCTTAGTATGTCGGAAACGTAGAATAGGCAGCGTGACACTTTAACATTGTTTACAGAGTCGTATTCCGAAACGGGCATGTTATTAATGGGATTAATGCCGTTTGCCATCTTATCAATATACGATTTTGCTTTTTTAACAGTTTCTGTTTCCAGCATATAATAAATTCCCCTAACTACATTATTTTACATATAGTACCTTAATAGTATCATAACAGTCTGTTTTTGTCAATATTCGACGGCAAAATATAAACGAAAAATCTATAACAAAAGAAAGAGCGTTATCGTTTGTAAAAATGATAATGCTCATATTTTTTAGTCACGAAATTCAAATAATTTTTTCAGCGGAATATTCAATGCGTCCGCAATTTCTATTAAAGTGTCAAGTGTGCATGAACAGGCGGCGGTTTCAATTCTTTGCAGATGATTTCTGCTTATATTGGCTTTATGAAAGGGTGTTTTTATGAGAAGAACAAGCAAAGTCATAAGCATAATTCTGTCAGTATTTATGCTTATGCAAATGATGACGGGGGTGGTTTTTGCCGCATCGGATTTGCCGACGGATTTGCACTGGGGCAGAATCGAAGACGGAGATTATAACACGGATTTTGTATTTTATGTGCAGTCTGACAGATTGGATTACAAGTTTTCACTTTATAAGGACAATAAGCTGATTGGCTGTAAGCTTTCGGCGGTATATACCGATAGTTCGGAGAATATCGGTGAAACATGTGAACGCTTATTGGAGGATATTATAAAAAACGGTCCGGGAAGATATACTGCAAAAATCGGTATTTTAGAAAAGTCTATAGATGAATATAATGATTACGACGACGAGGCAGACGTACCGGTTGTGGCTGAAACACCGATGTCAGAGGCATTTGTGTATGCACCGCCGGCAAACAGATATCCTGCGCCTGAAAATGTGAGCATACAGAAAAACATTTTGACATATGATTACGACAAAAGCGAGCCCACTTATCACATGGTAAAGCTTTATGTGCGTTATTCAAACGGAAATCTTGTACAATTCGGCGGCAGCTCCGGAGGGATATATAATAACTATAGCTTAGCCGATCAAATGTCCCAATACAGAAGAACTGTTGAATGGTACAATAATTACGATCCGGTAGAATATGATAAGACAAAGGCAGAGTTTGCGGTAAGCGTCACCATAGTACCCAGCGATGTTTCAAAGGCGCTGCCTTCCGAGGAAGTGTTTGCGTCTGCAAAGACTTCCGGACAGCCGCCTGAGGATAAACCTATCGACAGAACCGTTATTTCCGAAAAATGTTATAACGGGGCAAAAGTATGCTATGACTTGGGGCTTATGCCGAAAATATACAAAAATTACAGTCAGAACGTTACCGGCAGTGAATTCAATGCCGTTTATAAGGCAATTACCGGACGTGACGGCGATGCCTCTGCCGACAGCGAACTTACATATTCCGACATAATTGTGGATTTGGTAGATGCGCTCGGATATGCTCCGGCTGTTGAGTACAACGGCGGAAGACCTACGGGGAGTTTTCTGATAGCGTTTCAGCAGGGAATTACCGACGGTGTTTCTTTGGCAAAGGACAGCAAAGTTACATATGAACAGCTTGCACAGCTTATATATAATTCACTGGAATGTCCTCTTATGAAGCAGACTTCTTGGGGACAGGACGCGCAATTTGAAATTACAGACGATACACTTCTCTACAAACTCGGTTATTCAAAATATACGGTAAATGCAGAAATATCGGGAGATAAAGCGGCGGTAAAAGGCAAGGTGTATAATAAATCAAACCTTAAAGGTGTCGATATTGCAGAACAGCTTGCCGTAAAAGACAGCGACATAAAGACATATGCCGATAAGGGTATGGCGCTTTATGTTAAGGACGGCAGTATATCAAGCGGTATTCCGTATTACTACGCAAGAGTAAAAATAAACAACGGCGATAAGGAAACGACAAGCAAAAAAGTATCGCTTAATCTTGAAACGTACGGATATTCAAAATATAAAATTGATGACGGCGAATACAGCACTGTTCCGGAGTCAAATACCGTTGAATATACGCTTGACCCCGTAAGCGGCAGCAAAACAGTGACAGTTTTGTTTGCAAATGCCGATGAGAGCAAAACAATAGGCAAAAGCGCGTCAATAACACTTATTAATAAACACAAAGTTACATATATGGTAAACGGCGAGGTGTTTGAAACTGTTGAGGTTGACTGCGGAAGTGAGATTCCGAAGTTGGATAAAACTCCGTCTGCCGACGGAGTCCGTTTTGACAGCTGGGAAAGTATTCCGGAAACTATGCCTGATGAGGATATTGTTATTAATGCAATAATGACAGATGTTTCGGCTGCAATTGCAACAGGCAAAGCAGGTGAAAGCGCAACATGGGCGATATCTCAGGAGGGCGTTCTGACCGTTGCAGGTACCGGCGCAGTATCCGATTTAGAGAATTTCACTTACGGTGAAGATGTGAAATCGGTGATAATCGGAGACGGAATAACAAGCATAGGCGATTATGCGCTGAACGATTTTTCAAACTGCGAAGCCGTAAAAATCGGAAAAAGCGTTTCTGTTATCGGTGTACAGTTTATGTACGGCACAAAGGTAAGCGAAGTTATTGTTCCGGGAAATGTTACAGAAGTTAAAGAGGGCTTTTGCGGTAAAAATCAGAGCGGTCAGCTTAAAATTTATGTTTATAATATGAACATTAAGGGATGCGAAAATATAACTGAGGGAACGCCTTACGGTTATACCGGTTCAACCCTTGAGACGGCTGCAAAAGACCGTGGATTTGTGTCAATTGACCCGGATTTTGAAATTAACGGCGGTGCAGCCGAAATAACGGATAAAAACGTAAAAATTACCCTGAACAGCTATGCCGTAAAGGACTTTAAACAGTATAAAATCAACGACGGTGAATACAAGAATATTGACGGTGACATTGACTATGTTCTGGATGCCGCGGACGGCGATAAAACAGTAAACATTACGTTTAAAAACGAGAATTGCGAAATTGTAAAAACTCATGTTATTAAATTCAACAACAAACACAAGATAATATTTAAGGCTGACGGCAAGGTTGTAAAAGAAATCGAATACGGCTGCGGTACGCTCGTTTCGGCACCGAGCCGCAGTGATGCTCCCGAAAAGGAGGGTTACGTATTCCTGGAATGGCACGGCATGCCGCTTATTATGCCTGACAGCGATATTGTTGTTAATGCGCTTTATCTTAAAAATCCCGGTAGTGACTCATGCGCGACAATACTTACCGAGGACGAAATAGCTGATGGTATAACCGTGAAAACAGATGTTACAGTTTTAAGCGATAACGAAAATATTAATTCGGTGCTTGTAAATAAGTATTCAAAGTATACTGCGTCAATTATAATAAATATTGACGTTTTAAAGGGCAAGGACGAGAGTTTTGAACTTGTGACGGAAACAAACGGATTGCTGGCATTTACCGTTGATATTCCGGAGGAAATACAGGGCAAGGCGGAATATATCGTACTCCGTGAGCATGACGGTGCGATAGATGCTCTTACAACAAGTAAAAATGCTGATGGTGAGTATATTGAAGTAAAGAATAACACAATAATTATTCATGCAAAGAAGTTCTCGGCTTATCAGCTTATAGCAAAAGACGCAGACCCCAAACCCTCGCGCGGCGGCAGCGGAGGAGGAAGCGGCTCACTCAGTCTTACAGTTAAATTTGAAACAAACGGAGCACCTGCAATAAAGCCGGTAAGTGCTGCAAGAAATACGGTTATTTCAGAGCCTGCGGCACCTGTAAAAGAAGGTTATGTATTTGACGGCTGGTATACCGACAAGAATTTCACCGCAAAATTTGATTTCGGTGAAAAGCTTACGAAGTCAGTAACACTGTACGCAAAATGGACAGAGAAGGCAAAAACAAATATTATTCTTACCATCGGTGAAAGAGACGCGGTTATTGACGGCAAAACCGTTTCAAACGATGTTGCGCCGAAAATTGTCAATGACAGAGCAATGCTGCCTATCCGTTTTATCGCGGAAGCACTGGGAGCAAAAGTTGACTGGTTTGAAGACAGCGAGACAGTCAAAATTTCCGATGAAAACATGGAAATATCACTTGCAATCGGTGAAAGCTTTGCTATGGTTAACGGTGAAAGAATCGACCTTGATTCCCCGTCGTTTATAGAAAACGACCGCACATATCTTCCTATACGCTTTGTTACTGAAAAGCTCGGTGCGGACGTAAAATGGGACGATGAATCGAAAACGGTAACAATAGTAAAGTAAGTATAAAAAAACATGCATCTTTTTAAGGTGCATGTTTTTGTTTTGCAACGTTTTTTGCATCGGCAACCGGGGAGATCCTGACAAAGGAATCCCACCACATTACCTTTGCCGTGCAGGTGTCAGAGTGCAGCGGGACTTTGATTTCACTCTGCGGCGAATATGTGGTTAGCCGGAGCAAAACGTTATTATTATCAAATTCCGAAACCAGAATAACACCGCCAAAAGTACTGCTTTTGAGTTTGACGGATAATAATTCATTTTCGATATCACAGTCAATCCGGGGGGCGGTTTGTGTAATTCCGCTGATTTCAAATTCCAATTCATCTGCCGTCATTTTTGTTACATCAATATATATGCCGCTGCCGATATAAAGACTTTCGCCGTCACCGACTGCGCAATCTGACATAGTATGGTACTGTCCGTGAGAAACAACTTCCATGTTCCATGAAATACCTGTAGTGTTCAAATTTGACGGAAACCGTACACCGGTATTGGCAAGATAGCACACCAGACCGCTTTTCAGTGTATTTCCTTTTATTAAAGCACTGTTATTGCATGAATAGATTTTTTTGTTTTTATTATCATATTTATTCCCGTTTTCATCAAAAAGTCTGTATTCCAAATAAAGCGTTTTTCCGTTTGGCAAATCCTTTTTGTAAGCTACAACTCCGTTTTGGTCATGTGCAGGCAATATGGTGTATGTTCCGTTATTTTCAATCATTTTAATTTGATTTTTGTTAAGCCAGCCGAGAGACTCGCGTTCCTTAACGGAAATATACTGACCAATCGGGGTAAGGTGCTTTCCCATCAGTGACATATAATACACCGCGCTTGTTTGATTTTTGCGGTACAGGTCCTTAAGTCCCAGTGCGTGCATGGTTTCGTGACATATTTTCCCGGTCGGTAAAATCGGAAGATTGTCTTCGCCGCGATACAGAATAAGTCCGTTGGGATTTTCGTAATTGCAGGTTAACTGTACATATTCGCCGCTTTGGTATGTAGCAGAGCCATCCTGAACGGAGACCATATCGGAATAATAATGATAGTCCCATAAAGGGGAACCCCAGCTGACAGAGATATTCTGTGTTGTGTTTTTATAAATTATGGTTATTAAATCGATTTTTCCGTCTCGGTTACGGTCGAGATCTGAATAACTGTACTTATTTCCGTTAATATCCTCGGGTTTGTTTCCCTTGCCTATTGCATCGGATATTGCATTTGCCCAATCAATCCGCAGGTCGTACATTCTTGAATTCTCCTCGCCGGTTTCATATCCGTAAGGATTTTGAACATCTTTTTCGGCGTAATATCCTCTCGGTTTTGAAAGAGTGACGGAATTACCGCCGTCAAGGAGATAAAGCGTTTGCATGTTCATCTTTCCGCCGCTTACCGATTCAAAATAGTCTGACACGCTGTATTCGCTTTTGTTATAAGTGTTGTCCAAAATATCACGGACTGTCGTACCGGCATATGTATTATTAATAAATTCTTCCTCATCCGAAAACTTCATAAATACAACAAGGTTGGTGAAATTTCCGCCGGTATTCTGATTTGGCGAATAACCAAAACAAGAGATTGTCGTAAAAACAAATAAAATTGCAGTTATAATCCAAATTTTCGTTTTTAATCGCTTTGCTTTATTTTTCATTGTTTTCTCCTTTTCGTTATCATATAAACCAAAACGTCCCTCAATTCTCAAATTACCATATCGTGGTAAAAAATAAGGTCAGTAAAATTCTTAAGAATTTTACTGACCGTGGCGGAGAAGGAGAGATTCGAACTCTCGCGCCGGTTTCCCGACCTACACCCTTAGCAGGGGCGCCTCTTCGGCCTACTTGAGTACTTCTCCGTGCCGATATTATTAAATTAAAAAAATGGAGGAGAGGGGCGGATTCGAACCCCCGGACGACTTGCATCGTCACCGGTTTTCAAGACCGGCTCTTTAAACCACTCAGACACCTCTCCGAAAACTTGTCAACAAATAGCATTTTAACACAAATAACACATATTGTCAAGACAATTTTGCAAATTTTTTTAAAAAATCGGCACAGCTTTTTCAGATAGCTGTGCCGCGGTGTTTTACTTATTGATATTGCCTATAACTTCAATCTGAGTCAGCGCTGCCCATGAAAGAGGGTTTGCCGCCTGTTTAAAGTCACAAAGATGGATTCTGTCCGTAACAATGGGCTTTTCGGGTTTGAATGACTGGCCGCCTGTAGGTTTTTGCAATGTTATCGGCATTTTTGTTCCGTCGGAAAACTCAATGGTCATGGATTTCCAGTATGTATCGTGGTCGTCTTTAAAATCGGCACGCAGATACAGGATAATCTCGTCTACGGTAACGTTTGTTCCGAAATACAGCGTATAGTCAATATCCTCACGTGCGCCGCCTGCGTATGACTGGTAAGGATAGCTTCCGTGACTTGTCTGTTCTATAACGCCGTCAATTGAATTGCGCTCCTCAAACCACGGTTCGTCGCGGGTTACAAAGTTTGCCTTTGCGTAGGGGTAACATTCCGTTTTATACCGCTGTGCCGCGCTGTTTAAGGCGATATTTCTTTTTGTGTATATTTCGCTTTCGTCTGCCGGAACGGCGGATATTATGTTGTTATCCTCCGACCATGTTTCGGGGGCGTAGATCGCCGTGTGCTCGTCAAACGGAATATCAAATACATATTCGCCGCCGGGGATATATACAATGCTTTCCTTAAGGGTTTTTGCAAGCTTAAGTTTTGCAAATTTGCAGCCGTCAAGGGTGATTTTGATTTTGTCGCCGTTTTCGTATTTTTTGTTATACTCTAAGGTTTCGGCACCGGACGCCAAAACCTCGCCTTTTGCATTTATAATCTCTATTTTAATCATAATAATCCTCCTTTTTTAGTATTTTACAACAGTTTGCAGATAATATCATTGCTAATTATAATTATTTTGTTGTAAATTTCATTAATCAGCAAATAAAATCGATTGACACACGGCGTTGTTTGTGTTAATATAGTATTTGGTGAATATTGTAATTAAGGCGCGGTGCGCCCGGGCGAAGGAGAATTTATCATGGAAATAATGGATTGCCTCGGCATAAAAAACAATGTACTTACAATCGGCGGCGCAGATGTTGAGAAAATTTGCGATGAATTTAAAACGCCTGTTTATATATTGGACGAAAACGAAATAAGAAAAAACTGCCGTCTGTACCGCGAGGCCATTGAAAAATATTATAACGGCAACGGTTTGGTACTGTACGCAAGCAAGGCGCTGTCCTGCGTCAGAATGTGTAAAATCGCCGCTTCCGAAGGTCTGGGGCTCGACGTTGTTTCCGGCGGAGAACTGTATACCGCTCTTAAGGCTGAGTTTCCTGTGGAAAAAATCTATTTTCACGGCAACAACAAGACGGACCAGGAGCTTGTAATGGCGGTTGAAAACAAAGTTGGAAATGTTGTTGTTGACAACGCTTATGAGCTTGAACGGCTTGATAAGATTGCCGGGGAGCATAATTATACAGCAAAGGTTTCTTTCCGCATAAAACCTGGGATTGACGCTCATACTCACGATTTTATAAGAACGGGACAGATTGACTCAAAATTCGGCGTTGCTCTCGATAACGGCGAGGCTGAACAGCTTCTTGCCGCGGCGTCGGAAATGAAAAACATTGAAATAACCGGTATTCACTGCCATATCGGTTCACAGATTTTTGATATAGAACCTTTTGTGCTTGCGGCTGAAAAGATGACGGATTTTATGCATACACTTAAGGAAAAACACGGCATTGTAATACGTGAACTTAATTTGGGCGGCGGTTATGGAATAAAATATCTTTCAAGCCATGACCCGGTGCCGTACGGCGATTATATTAAGAAGGTTTCGGTTGCCGTAAAGGAGCGCTGTGCAAAATATGGACTTGATATACCGAAAATTCTTATGGAGCCGGGACGCTCGATTGTTGCGCCGGCAGGGATTACCGTATATACGGTCGGTGCGGTTAAAAGAATTGAAAATGTGAGAAATTACGTTTCCGTTGATGGCGGAATGGGTGACAATCCGCGCTATATTTTGTATCAGTCGGAATACGAGGCTGTACCGGTTCATAACCCGGACGCACCAAAAACCGAAACGGTGACAATTGCCGGAAAATGCTGTGAGTCCGGAGATATTCTTATTAAAGATATCAAAATGCCCAGACTTTCGCCGGGGGATAAGCTTGCGGTTCTGGCAACGGGAGCTTACAACTATTCAATGGCGAGCAACTATAACAGAATACCCCGTCCGCCGGTTGTAATGGTTAAAGACGGGAACGCTTCTCTTGCTGTAAAACGCGAAAGTTATGAAGATATTATAAAAAATGATTTATGAGGTGAAGTGATTGCTGTTCGGAAGTACTGACCTTATTCAGTCGCTTATAGCGGTTGCGGTTTCCGTAATCAGTCTTTGCGTGCACGAAGTCAGCCACGGGTACACCGCGTACCTTCTCGGCGACAGCACGGCAAAGCGTATGGGGCGGCTGTCGTTTAATCCGCTTAAGCATATAGACGTTATCGGCTTTCTTATGATGCTTGTTGCCGGTTTCGGTTGGGCAAAGGCTGTGCCTATTAATATGTATAATTTCAAAAATCCGAAAAAGGGTATGGCAATTTCTGCCCTTGCAGGTCCGGTTTCAAACATTGTGCTTGCGCTTATTTCGTGCATTGTGTTTGTACTGCTCGGAAATGCCGGCGTAACAAATCAGTATGTTATGTTTTTTGTACGCCTTATGTTTTATGTAAACTGCATGCTTGCTATGTTCAATCTTATACCGATTTCGCCCCTTGACGGCTCAAAGGTGCTGTTTGCATTTTTGCCACAGAGGTACTACGACAAGCTTATGTATGTTGAACGTTACGGGTTTATTATACTGATAATCGCAGTAAACACACCGCTGTTTAACCATATTCTCGATAACGGTGTTACAAATCTTATGAGGGCGATTATCTTTCTTGTTGACCTGCTGCCTATTTAATATGACGAAAGGAAGTTTGGGTGCATGACGCCTATTGAATTTAAGCTTCAGACCTTTGAGGGACCGCTTGACCTGCTTTTGCACCTTATAAGCAAAAACAAGGTGAGCCTGTACGATATACCCATTGCCGAGATTACGGAGCAGTATATCGATTACATACATGCAATGGAACGGTTTGATATTGAGGTTTCCAGCGAGTTTTTGGTTGTTGCCTCCAATCTTTTGTACATAAAATCAAAAATGATTTTGCCCAACGAGGAGGACGAGGAGGTCGAAGACCCGCGTGCAGAGCTTGCCCAGCGGCTTTTGGAATATAAAAAGATAAAGTGTGCGGCGGCAGAGCTTACGCCGCGTCAGTTTGCCGGGACTTACAACTTTTTTAAAGTCAGAGGCTACATAGAGCCTATAGTAATTGACGAAAGTTTAAAGCGCGTAACGGCGGACAAGCTTTTTGAGGCTATAAATAACGTATCACAGGCAATTAAGCTCAGAAAGCCTGTTGTTCCGGGCAATTTTGCAGGAATAGTGGGACGTGAGCTGACATCGGTTTTTTCTGTTGTGAAAAAATTCGTAAAAAGGCTTAAAATGTTTAAAAAGGTTAAGTTTCTTGACCTTTTCAAAGGAATAAAGACACGTGAAGAAGCGGTTGCATCATTTTTGGCAGTTTTGGAAATGGTAAAAATGGACAGAATAGATGTTGAACAAACAGGGACGGGCTATGTTTTAAGCTACCGCGAACGGGTAAGAACGAAAGAAAAGGAGGAGGCAAATGGAGAAGGAAACGATAGGGTCGATAGTTGAAGCGTTGCTGTTTGCTTCCGGCGAGGCTATAGAGCTTTCGCTTTTGGCTGAGATTATTGAAATTGACGAGGGCGATTTAAACGAAATCATTCTCGATTTAATGGATAAATACAACTACGAAAAAAGAGGAATTAAAATAATCCGCGTGGGCAGCAAGTATCA
This sequence comes from uncultured Eubacteriales bacterium, assembly GCA_905210885.1. GTDB lineage: Bacteria > Bacillota > Clostridia > Monoglobales > Firm-18 > CAJLYO01. The sequence goes on from CAJLYO010000010.1 coordinate 12,947, forward strand.
GCTTTGCACACGCAGTGAATACTACGAATATATTCAGAAAATCGTACCTCCGCAGAAAAAACACCCACTTTCAAAGGCGTCCGTTGAAGTGCTGTCGATTATAGCGTACAAACAGCCGGTTACACGCTCGCAAATTTCACATATAAGGGGTGTTGATTCGGATAACTCCGTTAACAGGCTTATTGAAATAGGTCTTGTGGAGATTACAGGAAAGCTTGACGCGCCGGGACGTCCGTCACTTTTAGGCACGACAGACGAGTTTTTACGGCAGTTCGGCTTGTCGTCATTGGACGAGCTTACACCGCTTGACGATTATGAAATTGACGAAATGCTTGAGGATATGTCACAGAAAGAGGAAAATCCGGAAGGACAGTGATTAAAATGATATATATTATCATAATATCTGCCGTCGTTGTTGTTTTGCTTGCCGCGGTTTATGCGGCGGTTTTTGTGCCGCATATTCTTGAGGCTGAGGCTGCTGGCACAAATTTCAGAATTAAGTTTTGGTTTATTACCGTTTCCGGCGGCAAAAAGCAAAAAAAGAAAAAGAAAGCGGATAAAAAATCCCCTGCGAAAGATTATGTCAGGGTTCCTACAGTTGAATACCTAAAGCGCATTGCGACAAATATAAGACATCACAGGGACGATATACGGTTATTGATTAAGGACTTTTTCGCTCTTGCATCATTGGTGCGCCTTGACGTTTCGGCAGACTACGGAACAGGGGACGCCGCCGTGACTGCCATATGCTATGGTATTGCCTGGCAGATAATCACACCGCTTCACGAATTTGTTATAAAAAAGCATGACGCCGAAGGAAAAATTAATGCGGCGCTCACTCCTTATTATAATGAAAAGAAATTTGAATACCGCGTTTTTTTACAGACGAAAATCAAGATTTTTGACTGGATAAAGCTGTATCGCCGCGGAAAAAAGTTAGTAAAATTAATTGATACGGAGGGAAAAAACAATGGCTGAGAAACAACTTGAAGGTTTATTAAATTCAACCCTTACCGGACTGCGTGGAATGGGTGATGTGAAAAATGTTGTGGGCGACCCGATTGTTGCCGCAGACGGAACAACGGTTATTCCCTATTCGCGTGTGTCATTCGGCTACGGCGTGGGAGGTGCCGGAGATGACGCGGAGGAGAGCCGTGTAATAGGCGGAAGCGGCGGCGGAGTTACGCTTACTCCAATGGGCTTTTTGATTATATCGCCAAGCGGTGAAACAAAAATGATAAATGTTGACAGTCAAAACCCTACCGAAACGCTGATTGAAAGCTTTCCCGATATAATAGACAGCATTGCATCGCTGTTTAAAAGATAATATAACTGAAAGGATTGTTACAAAAATGACTATTTACGACGAACTGGTTGCCAGAGGGCTTATTGCCCAGATAACCGACGAGGAGGAAATCAAGGAGCTTATCAATACCGGAAAAGCAACCTTTTATATAGGCTTTGACCCTACTGCCGATTCGCTTCATGTAGGTCACTTTATGGCGCTTTGCCTTATGAAACGTCTTCAGATGGCAGGAAACAAGCCGGTTGTGCTTGTGGGAGGCGGAACAGGCTATATCGGCGACCCCTCCGGCAGAACAGACATGCGTTCGATGATGACGCCGGAGACCATTCAGCATAACTGTGACTGCTTTAAAAAGCAGATGGAACGTTTCATAAACTTCGGTGAGGGCGGCGCAATAATGGTTAATAATGCCGACTGGCTGTTAAAGCTTAATTATATTGAGCTTCTCCGTGATGTGGGTGCGTGCTTCTCTGTTAACAATATGCTGCGTGCCGAGTGCTATCAGCAAAGAATGCAAAAGGGACTTTCATTTTTGGAATTTAACTATATGATTATGCAGTCCTATGATTTTTATTATCTGTTTAACAATTACGGCTGCAACATGCAGTTCGGCGGTGATGACCAATGGTCAAACATGCTTGGCGGAACTGAGCTTATACGCAAGAAAACGGGTAAAGACGCTTACGCTATGACGATTACCCTTTTACTTAATTCTGAGGGCAAAAAGATGGGCAAAACCGCCGGCAACGCTGTCTGGCTGGATCCCAACAAGACCTCTCCCTTCGAGTTTTACCAGTATTGGCGCAATGTTGGCGATGATGACGTTTTAAAATGTATCAGAATGCTGACATTCCTGCCCCTTGAGGAAATTGACAAGATGAACGGCTGGGAGGGCGCTCAGCTTAATGAGGCTAAGAAGATTTTAGCATATGAGCTTACCGAACTTGTGCACGGTAAAAAATGCGCTGACGAGGCAAAGGAAGCGTCAGAGGCACTGTTCGGCGGCGGCGGAAACAATCAGAATATGCCTTCAACGGTTATTAGCAAGGCAGATTTCGGCGACGGTATGGCAATTCTTGACGTTATGCTTGCCGCAAAACTAATCCCCTCCAAAGGTGAGGGCAGACGTCTTGTTCAGCAGGGCGGCGTATCAGTTGACGGCGAAAAGGTAACGGACATCAATCTTGTTATTTCAGCTTCTTCAATCGAAAATAACGAGTTTATCATAAAAAAAGGTAAAAAAGTATTCCATAAAATAGTGATTGGAGAATAAAATGAAGCTTACTGAAAAAATTGCGGGCTCGTTTTACGAGCTCAAATCCACAAGAAACCTTGTGTTTATGGCGCTGATAGTTGCATTGTATGTAATTATAAGCTGCCTGTCAACGTTTCTTTCAAACTATATCAGAATTTCATTTACTTACATTCCCGTGGCGCTTGCCTCCGCTATGTTCGGACCTGTGTGCGGCGGAATTGTAGGCGCATTGGGCGACTTGTTCGCATTTGTTGTGTCACCGTCCTCGGGCGGAAGTTTTTTTCCGGGTTTTACGCTTAATGCGTTTATCGGCGGATTTATATACGGTATATTCTTTTATAAGAATGATATAACCGTAATGCGTGTGATTTGTGCAAAGCTTTTGATATTTTTCATTGTTCAGTTGGGACTTACGCCTATGTGGCTCTCAATTATGTACGGAAAATCATATATTGCGCTTATTTCGTTCAGAATATTTAAAAACTTAATGTTTTTGCCGATTGACACGCTTGTCATAATGCTTGTTGTCAAAAGGCTGTACGGATATTTGGTTACGCTTCGTACAAAAGAAGGATGATTTTTAACTTCGAAAGGAATGTTTGATTTATGAATATACCCCAAGTCATCACGCTGTTCGGCGGCGTAGCGATGCTTCTGTTCGGAATGAACATTATGGGTGACGGTCTTGAAAAGGCTGCCGGTGACAAGCTGCAGAAAATTATAGATTACTTCACCGGGAACATATTTAAAGGCGTGTTTTTGGGCGCGATTGTTACTGCGATAATTCAAAGCAGCGCGGCAACCACCGTTATGACGGTAGGTTTCGTAAACGCCGGAATTATGTCTTTAAAACAGGCTGTTGGTGTTATCATGGGTGCCAACATCGGTACCACGATGACGTCGTGGATTATAAGCTTAAGCGAGCTTGGAACAGGTTCAAGCGACTGGATGGCTGTTTTTCAGCCTAAAAATATAGCGCCGCTGATTTTTGTTGCCGGTGTTGTAATTAAGATGTTTCTGGCAAAAAACAAGTCACAGCGTTTTGCCGCTGTGGGCGATATATGCATAGGCTTCGGTCTTTTGTTCATGGGTATGGCAACCGTTGAAACTTCTGTTGCCTCGCTGCAGGAGATACCCCAGTTTAAAAACGCGTTTACCACATTTAAAAACCCGATTTTGGGCATAATAGTGGGCGCTGTTATTACGGCGGTTATCCAAAGCAGCAGCGCCTCCGTGGGACTTTTACAGGCAGCCGCTGCGTCCGGGCTTGTTACGTTTTCGTCGGCTGTGCCTATTATCATGGGACAGAACATCGGTACATGCGTAACAGCTTTAATGTCCGCTGTGGGTACCAGCAAAAACGCAAAAAAGACCGCTATGATTCATCTTTTGTTTAACCTTATAGGTACCGTTGTTATAATGATTGCAGTTTACGCGATTCATTTAATAGGCGGAATTTCATTTTGGGATACGCATATAGGTATGGCTGATATTGCGATTATGCATTCGGCATTTAATATTATAAACACTGTTTTGCTGCTGCCTTTTGCGAATGTTCTTGTTAAGCTTACCAATTTGCTTGTGCGCGGCGACGATGCGAAGAAGTCCGTTGCACACTTAGACGAAAGACTTATGTCCTCTCCGTCTCTTGCTCTTGCGCAGACAACAAAGGAAGCCGTGAATATGGGCAATCTTGCACGCCGAAACGTTATGCTTACGCAAAAAATGCTGTTTGACAAGGATTATTCCGTATACAAAACCATTGAGGAAGCCGAAAATACGGTTGACTCTCTTGAAGTTGAGATTACGGATTACCTCTCAAAAATTTTGGCTCATCCGTTAAATGATGAACAAAACAACATTGCAACAGGTCTTTTCCACGTTGTGAACGATATCGAACGTATTTCGGATCACTCCATAAATATCGCTGATATTCTTATGGAAAATAAGAAAAAGGGCATAGAATTTTCCGAACATGCAATGGACGAGCTTAAAAAGATATATGAAATTATGGATAAAACCTTAAAAACCGCCATTGTTTCATACGACTCGGACGACGCCGCAAAGGCATATAAGGTAGAGCCTCTCGAGGAGGTTATGGACGAGCTTGTGGAAAGACTGCGCAAGCGCCATATGGACAGACTTAATTCAAAGCAGTGCAATGTTCATGCCGGAATACAGTTTTTGGATTTACTTTCTAATTTCGAACGTATTTCCGACCACTGCTCAAACATCGGTCTTTTTGTTGTGGCACAGCACAAGCAGATTAATCCCCATGACTACGCTAAAAAGATGCATGACGGTGATGATGAAAATTACCGTACATACTTCGAGAAGTATCTCAGCAAATATGACGTTTAGAAGGTGTACATTTGAACGACAAGGTATTGAATACACTTGAATTTAATAAGATAAGGGAAATGCTTTGCGAAGAAGCATCCTTCGATTTAAGCCGCGCCATGTGCGCGGCTGTTGTGCCGTTATCGGATTATGACGAGGTTGTAAAACTTAATGCCGAACTTTCCGAGTGTGTGCGGCTTGTATATAAGTGCGGTGCGCCAAAAACTTCGGGACTTAAGGATTTGTCGGTTCCGCTAAAACGCATTGAAAAGGGCGGCGTGCTTAATATTCCGGAACTTTTGGCGGTGGGAAATGCCCTGAAAATTGCACGAAGCACAGTTTATTATTTTGACGAGCCGTGCCCTGTTCTTGAACAATATTACAGCGAGCTTGCGTACAGCCGTGAAACGGAAAACAGCATAACAAACGCAATAATTTCCGAGGACGAAATAGCCGACAGCGCCTCTGCGGAGCTTTCGTCAATCCGCCGCAGAATAAGCGAGACTCACGGAAAAATCCGCGAACACTTGAATTCCATGATTCACAGTGCAAAGTATAAAAAATACCTTCAGGAATCAATTGTTACAATCCGCGACGGCAGATATGTTGTGCCTGTCAAGGCGGAGCACAAGCCGGATGTAGGCGGTATAGTACATGATATGTCGTCCACCGGTTCGACTCTGTTTATTGAGCCTAACGCAGTTGTTAATGAAAACAACAGGCTGCGCGAGCTTGCCGCGGCTGAAAAAAATGAGATCCAGCGTATTTTGGCGAGCCTTACAGAGGCGGTAAGCGGAATTATACACATGCTGTTTGTTAACCAGCGTGTTTTAACCAAGCTTGATTTTCTGTTTGCAAAGGCAAAGCTTGCGGTAAAAATGAACGCGGTTATTCCTGTTATTAACAATAATGGCATTATTGACATAAAAAAGGGCAGACACCCTCTTATTGACCACAACAAGGTTGTGCCGATTTCGGTGCACCTCGGGCGTGATTATAAAACTTTGGTAATAACAGGTCCAAACACCGGCGGTAAGACGGTAACGCTTAAGACGATCGGGCTTTTCTGCATAATGGCGGCAAGCGGACTTGCACTGCCGGCAGGCGATGGGACAACTGTTTGTGTGTTTGAAAATATTTTTGCCGATATAGGCGATGAACAAAGCATAGAGCAGAGCCTGAGTACGTTTTCATCTCACATGACAAATATAGTTGACATTTTGAACCGTGCTACGCCGGAGTCCCTTGTTTTGTTTGACGAGCTCGGCGCCGGTACCGACCCGACAGAAGGTGCGGCACTGGCAGTTTCAATCCTTAAGTA
>CAJLYO010000011.1 GCA_905210885.1 uncultured Eubacteriales bacterium
GCCGTTGTATATATCTGCGTTTTTTCTTTGGCGGTGCGTTTTTTAAAGTTATCAAACTCCGCCATAAGCCGCAGGTATTTGTCGTTTAGCTCTTTTTCAATATCCTGTGCCGATTTTTCTTCGGTCACCTCCTCGGGTTGCTTTCCTTCCTCTTTTATTTCTTCTTTTATCTCCTCTGTGCTGGTGTTTTCTTTCTCTGTCATGTGTCACCCTCCGTTTTCGATATAAGCTTATCTATCTGTTTTGTGAACAGCCGCAGTGTTGACGCGGCTTTGGAATAATTCATTCTTGTGGGGCCGATAAAGCCGATTGTTCCCGAAACTCCGCCGGAGCTGTAGGGGGAAAGCATAACCGTACAGTCCTTAAGCTCTATGGCTTCGTTTTCGTTTCCTATTATTATCTTTATATCCTTGTTATCCCCGATAGCCGCAAGCTTATGCAGATTATTCTTGTTATCGAGAAATTCAAGCAGCCGGCGCGCCCGCGCAACGTCGTTGTACTCCGGGAAGTTTAATAGCTTTGCAGCGCCGTTTATAAAAGCCTCCGAGTTGTCGAGGGATTCGATACACTCGTTTACAAAGCTTAAAACCGGCAAAAGCGCCGCCGAATATTCCTGCATTTCGTTTTGCAGGTCGTATATTTTGGTAAGATTGATTTTGTCTTTTGTCACGCCGGCAAGGTTTTCGTTTAGCATGTTTGAAATCCTCTGTAAAACATCGGCGTCAACATCGCAGTCAAATTCAATCTGCTTGTTTTTAACCGCATTTGCGTCAGTCACCACAATCAAAAGAGCGCTGCGCGAATCAATGGGCACCATGTGGAAGTTTTTGATATATCCGCCCTCGTCGCCGGGGGAAAGACCCACAATGGTGTAATTGGTAAGGTAGGAATATATGTTTGTAAGCTCCTTTATCATGGCGTCTGCCTCGGACAGGCGAATGTCCATAAGAGACTTTAACCTGTTGATTTCGGAAACGGAAAATTCGTATTTTTTCATCAGCCTGTCAACATATGTTCTGTAGCCCAGTGTGGAAGGAATACGTCCTGCCGAGGTGTGCGGCTGAATTAAAAGCCCCATGTCCTCAAGGTCTGACATTTCGTTTCGCACCGTTGCGGAGCTTACGCCCAAATCATCAAGCTTTGAAATTGTCCGTGAACCTACCGGTTCGGCTGTGCGGATATAATGCTCAATGACCGCGCCCAGAATTTTCTTTTTTCTTTCGTCTAAGTCCATTTGTTCCGCACCTCCTTTTTGTTTTGTTAGCACTCTCATTGGTTGAGTGCTAATCACTAAATATAAGATAGCACTAATTAGTATGTTTGTCAAGTGGTTTTAACAAATTATTTACAAAATTTTCTGCAATATGGCTAGGAACCTCATGCGGTGATAGGACATTTCGGGCAGATAGTATCTGCTCCTACCTATCCTCGTACATACAAATACCGTTCCTTTTTATTTTCGCCTCATACATGGCAATATCTGCTTTTCTTAATATCTGCGAAATCTTACCCTCATCGCAGGCGCCGCCGATGCTTACGGTAAGCTTTACGCCGGGGTATTCCGATGCAATATTTTTTTCGATATTGTCGTCCTCTATTATTTTCCCGAGATTCTCAGGCGTGCTTATAACGTATTTCCCGCCGTTGTTTTTTGCATGTCTTGCAATTTTTTTCGCATAGCCGGCGGCACGTTTGAAGTCGCCGCTGTTATCGGGCATTACGTAAACGCCGATATTTATATCCCCGATTCCGGGATATTTGTCCTCACAGCCTGAAAAACTGCGGCAGAAACTTTCCGCGCTGTCTTTGTCAAGCCGTGCCGCCACGAGGTAATTTGAACCGTCCGCCTTTGCTCCGCGGCAGCCAAAGGCGGTGCAGAATTCCGAAATCTCCTTGTCTGTGAAATAATGCTGTTTTAAAGCATTGTGAGTGTTTGACTTGTATGACACGCTTATGTATATAAGTCCGCATTCGGTGCTGAATTTGTTATACTGCTTTTCAACGCCCGAAATGTCGGAGAGAACAGCCGCTTTTTTCAGTATGCCGAAAAATGCGGCGGCAAGCAGAATAACCGCGCATATCCCCAAAATCATTATTGCTATTTCCATGTGTATCCCCCTTTCGGATTGCAGTGTGTATGTCATGTGATAACACTTAAGTGTGCACATCGGCTAAATTTCAATATAACATCTTTTTACACAAAAGCCAATACGCATTTTATACACGAAATTCATTTTTTCGGAAAATATACTATTTACTTGAACGAATTTTTATGGTAAAATATTTATACATTGTATATGCAGAAAGGCTGGGATTTTATGAAACTCAAAAGGCTTGCCTGCGCGGCACTTGGCACGGCGCTTCTGTTTACCGCCGTAAACGCGTGGGACATTTACGACACAGAATACGGTTCGGAAGGGTACGAAGGCAGCAAAACCGCGGTAACCGACAACATGGAACAACTGCGCGAAAAGGACGACCCGAACGACATAACATCGCTGATTTACACCGTGCGCGAGGACGGCACGGCTATGATTACGGACTATTCCGGCAAGTTCTACAGCGAAGACCTGGAGCTTGAATTTAACATTCCGTCCGAAATAAACGGACACACCGTTACGGCTATCGGTGACGGCGCGCTCCGGGACAGTGCGGCTAAAATTGTAGGCATCACCCTTCCGCCCACGATTAAAGAAATCGGCGTTAATGCAATTTACGGACGGTACTTAAAATATCTTAAATTAAACGACGGACTTGAGGTTATAAAGGACGCGGCAATAGACTGCGGCGACGAGCTTGAAACCCTTGTTATCCCGGAAAGCGTAAAATACATAGGCAAAGAGGCAATAAGCGGCAAGGCTTTAAAGAACATAACACTCCCGAAAAACCTTGAATATATGGGCGAAAGAATATTCTACGGCTCGGCTTACGACAAAGACCCGGCAAACCGTGTTGACGGAATACAGTATCACGGTCAGTACTTAATTGCCGGAATCAGAATAGGCTATGCCGAGACAGATAATCCCGACCCGTCCGCGCCCACCGAAAACAGGCAGATTCACGAGTGGGAGGCTGTGGGGGACATTGAAATCCGCGAGGGTACAACCATGATGGGAGATAACGCCTTCGGCATGTCAGACATCACCTCGGTTAAGCTTCCGTCAACCTTAAAATCAATTCCGTACTTAGGTTTTTACCGGTGCAAAAACCTTAACAACGTTGTAATTCCCGGAAATGTTAAGGAAATCGGCAGCTACGCCTTTTCCTGGTGCGAAAGCCTTTCAAACCTCACAATTTCCGAGGGTGTGGAGCATATCGGCGAGGCAGCGTTTTTCCGCTGCAACAACTTAAACGAGGTTACAATCCCGAGAAGCGTAACCCAAATCGACCTGCACGCCTTCGGCTGGGACTACGCGGACGATTACGATGTAAGAAATGAAAATCTTGTAATCAAGTGCTGCAGCGGCACCGCTGCGGAACAGTACGCAAAGGATAACGGCTTTAAGTGCATTTTGCTCGATACCGGCGAAACAATAGAGTCCGGCGAGCCCACGGCGGCTGCGGACAGCAGATTCACATGCGAGGAAAAGGGCGAAAACTGCGCGGTTAAACGCTTTATCGACTTAAAAAGCGCAGAGGGCGACCCCGACCACTCAAGCATAGAATTTTGCCTTGACAACGGCATTATGACAGGCACAGGCGCCGACACATTCTCCCCCGATGACAGCATAACGCGCGCCCAGTTTGCGACAATGTTCTACCGCCTTGCCGGAAGTCCCGAAACAGACGCGGACAGCGCATTTACCGACCTTACCGAGGACTGGTACAAAAAGCCTGTTGCATGGGCGGCGTCAAACGGAATTATAAACGGAACCGGCGGAACATCGTTTTCGCCCTACGAAACGGTAACGCGCGAGCAGATTGCGGCAATTTTCTACAGATACGCACAAAGCCGCGGTCTTGACATGAGCGTAGACGAGAGCCTGAATTTGTCGAAATCGACTTACAGCGATGCCGGCGAAATATCGGATTACGCCGTTATACCCATGAGCTGGTGCTTCGACCGCGGCGTTATGTTTATACACTCCCTTAACGGATACGAATACGCAATATATCCCAAAGCCGCACCCTCAAGAGCGGCAGCTGCGACCATGTTCAGCAAGCTATCATATGTATTGAATAACTGATTTTTCAGCATAAAAAAAGCGAACCTATTTTTGGGTTCGCTTTTTTTGTAAAGTTTACTTGACATTTCAAAATTATTATGTTATTATATCAATGTAAAGTTGACTTTACATCAAAAGAGGTGGTACAGTGAAAAATAAAATCGAACAAATACGCAGAGAAAAAAACATACGCCAGGAGGAATTTGCAAGGCTTATGGGGGTTTCGCGGCAAACAATAAGTTCCCTTGAAACAGGGCGGTACAATCCGTCAATATTTCTGGCACATAAAATCGCCGAATTTTTCGGCATGACCATTGAGGAAGTTTTTATTTTTGAGGAGGAAAATTAGTATGAAAAGAAGGTTTGTTTTAAGTATTCTGTACATAGCGGCAGGGGCGCTGCTTTTTGTGCTGGGCTGCATAAATAACGGTGACGGAAGTCTTTGCGGCGCAGGCGGCGGACTTTTGGGCGTGGGCGCGGTGTTTCTTATAAGAAACGTAAAGTACCGCACAAACCCGGAATATAAAGAAAAAACAGACATTGCCGAAAATGACGAACGCAACAGATATATATCGTTAAAATCCTGGGCATGGACGGGTTACATCATGGTTTTGTTTGCGGCGGTATCGGCACTGGTGTTTTACATTGCCGGCCGGGGCGAGCTTGCCTTGCCGTCCTGCTGTATCATGGGGCTTATCGCTTTTTTGTATCTGTAAATTATCTGATTTTGCAGCGCAGGTATTAGGCAGAGGAGCATCGAACTCCATACAATCACTGCTTTATTTCCACAAAAAAGCTTAAAAGCTCCATTGCAAGATAATATGCCGTGTCCATTGTATCGGATGACAGCCTTTTCGCCACGCCGATTTGGGCGGTGATGTCCGCTTTTGCGTACTCCTTACCTCCGAGCATGGCGCACGCGGTACCCAGTTTTTGCCCCAAAACCACCGGTGCGTCAAGGCTTTCGGGCATGTCGATTTTCAAAACTGGGTTTTCCCCCTGTTTTACCGCAACGGAAACGGTGTCCCCGATAACCGCGCCCACACCGGCGCTTCTGCCGTTTTTCACCGGCACGGTTTTTACATAGCTGCCCTTAGTCACAAGGGTTTTCGGCTTATATTTTGCAAAGCCGTAATTTAAAAGGCTTTTGTGGTCGTTCCAGTCGTCCGGGGCGTTAAGCGTCACGGCGACAAGCTGCATACCGTTTCTGGTTGCGCTTGAAACAAGGCATCTTCCGCATTTTTTCGTAAACCCCGTTTTTACCCCGTCCGCATTATCGTACAGCTTAAGCATTTTATTATGATTATTTAATGTTCTTGTCAGTCCGTTTTCAAGCCCCTCCACAGTTTTTTGCTTTGTCGCGGCTATTTCGCGGAATTTCTCATTTTTCAGGGCATAACACGCGATAAGCCCCAGTTCATAGGCGGTGGTGTAGTGCTTTTCATTATCAAGTCCGTGAGGATTGGTAAAGTGAGTGTCCTTAAGCCCGAGCTGCGCCGCTTTTTTGTTCATCATCTCCGCAAAGCCTTCCACGCTGCCGCCCACATGCTCGGCAATTGCCGTTGCGGCGTCGTTTCCGGAATTTAACATAAGCCCGTACAGCAGGCTTTCAAGCTTGATTTTCTCCCCCGGTTTAAGCCACATTGACGACCCCTCCACATTTGCCGCGCGGTTTGAAACCGTTACGATATCATCGGGATTGCCCTGCTCCAGGGCGACAACCGCCGTCATTATTTTTGTTGTGCTTGCCATGCCGCGGCGCACATTTTCGTTTTGCGCGGCTAAGACACGTCCGCTTGCGGCGTCCATTAAAACGCTGCTTTGTGCCGACAGGGCGCACACATTTATATTTTCAAAAATTATAAATAAACAGAGAAAAAGGCATAAAAATCTGCGCAAAAAAACCACCCCGACTATTATTATGCCGTTCGGGGCGGTTTTATCACATTATTTTTTCCATGTATAGGGCGAAAGCAGCACAAGCATGGGGATAATTTCAAGTCTGCCGGCTAACATGTCAAAAGCAAGAACAAATGTGGAAAGGTCGGAAAATATGGAGAAATTGCAGACGGGGCCCACCTTTGCAAATCCCGGGCCAACATTTCCTATAGCTGTCGCAACGGCGGTAAAGCTTGTGGTAAAGTCATATCCGTCAATGCTTACAAGCAAAAGCGACACCGCAAAAACCGCAATGTACGCCGCCATATAAACATTTATTGCTCTTACCGTTTCGTGCTCCACCGTTCTGCCGTTCATTAAAATTTTATGAGTGCTTTTGGGATGCGCGGCAATTTTAACCTCTTTTACAACGCTTTTTAAAAGTATCAGAATACGTGAAACCTTGATTCCGCCGCCGGTGCTTCCGGCGCATGCGCCCATAAACAATAGTCCAAGCAGCACCATCTTTGAAAGCTGCGGCCAAAGGTCGAAGTCCGCAGTGGAATAACCGGTGGTTGTGATAATAGATGCAACCTGGAAAAAGCTGTGGTGCAGCGACTCGCCGAGGCTTGAGAACATTCCCCGGCAGTTAAAGGCAATCACAACCGCTGCCGCAAGTATTACGCCAAGATATGCCCGAAGCTCATCGGAGCGCAAAACGCTTTTGAATTTACGCATCAGTATAAGATAATAAAGGGAGAAATCCACTCCGAAAATTATCATAAACACCGTGATTACGTTTTGAATATACGGCGAATATTCCGCGATACTTGTGTTTCTTATGCCGAAACCGCCGGTGCCGGCTGTTCCGAACGACAATGTCAGCGCCTCAAAAACGGTCATTCCTCCCACAAGCAGAAAAATCACCTCAAGAATGGTAAAGAAAATGTAAATGCCGTACAAAATCTTGGCATTTTCCTTAACCTTGGGCACTATTTTGCTTACCGCAGGACCGGGGCTTTCCGCCTTTATAAGGTGAAAATTGTTGCCGCCGGAAAGGGGCAGAATCGCAACCAAAAACACCAAAACGCCCATGCCGCCTATCCAGTGGGTGAAGCTTCGCCAAAAAAGCATACATTTCGGCAGCGCCTCAACGTCCGTAAGTATGGACGCGCCGGTTGTGGTAAATCCGGAAACCGTTTCAAAAAGAGCGTCGGCAAATGTGGGTATAAAGTCCGACACCAAAAACGGCAGCGAACCGAAAATACACATAACAATCCACGAAAGGGCAACTGTTATGTACCCCTCTTTTGCGTACATATACTTTGATTTGGGCGGTTTGTACGTTAAAAGAACGCCGAAAAACAGGCAAATGGCGCTGCATGTGACAAACAAAAGCTTGTACGGCTCACCGTAAAAAACAGCGCACAGCAAAGGCAGCAAAAATCCTGCCGCCTCAAAGTTCAAAACCCAGCCAAGTGTGTATAAAATCACTCCGAAATTCACTTATATAACCTCTATTCCAAAATATCGCTTACGTCCTTAAAGCCCATTCTGCCGGCAACCACAATAACCGTGTCCCCGGTTTGGATAACGTCGCGGCCGCGGGGGATTATAATATGTCCGCTGCGGTTTATGCAGGCGATAAGTATGTTTTTCTTAAGATTAAGCTTTTCGATTGCAACGCCGGAAATGGGGGAATTTTCTTTTATGCGAAACTCCAGCGCCTCCGCCTTGCCGTCTAAGATATAATGCATGGTTTCAATATTGCTGCCCAGTGAATTTTTCATGGCGCGCACGAAACGGACGATATATTCCGCCGTAATGTTTTTGGGGTAAATGGTGGTACCCAAATCAAGGCTTTTTATAACGTCGTCATAAGCAATTCTGTTGATTTTTGTTATCAGCTTGCCGTCGGTTTTGCTTTTTGCAAACAGGGAAAGCAGAATATTTTCCTCATCTATATTTGTAAGCGCCACAAAGGACTCGGCATGCTCTATGCCCTCCTCCATAAGCAGAAGGTTATCCGTTCCGTCGCCGTTTATTACCGTAGCCTTGGGCAGCGCACGGCACAAAACCTCGCACCGCTCGGGATTTTGTTCTATAATTTTAACATTTATCCCGGCAAGGATAAGGCGCTTTGCAAGGTAGTACGCGGTAGAGCCGCCGCCCACTATTATCGTATCTTTAACACGGTTGGTTTTAACATTTATTTTTTTGAAAAATTCCGAACCGCTCTTCGGCGATGCCACAAGGCTTATAAAATCCCCGGATTTCAGCACGAAATCACCGCCGGGTATGTACGCCTCATCGCCGCGCTCAACTCCGCATACCAAAATATCACAGTTTAACTTCTGCCCTATTTCAAAAATCGGCATGCCGTCAAGGGGCGAGCCCGACGGAAGGCGGAATTTTAAAATTTCAACTCTGCCCTTTGCAAAGGTGTCAATCTGTATAGCAGAAGGAAAACGCAAAAGCCGCGCAATTTCGTTTGCGGCGGTAAGCTCGGGATTTATAATAAGGGCAAGACCCAAATCCTCCTTAAAAAGGTGCAGTTCCTTCCCGTATTCGGGATTTCTCACACGGGCAATGGTTTGACAACCGCCTGCCTTCTTTGCGATAAGGCAGGTTAAAAGGTTAAGCTCGTCCGAGCCGGTGACGGCGATTAATACATCGGCGTTTTCAACCCCGGCTTCTGTCAGTATATCAAGGCTTGTGCCGCTTCCTGCGACTCCCATTATATCATATCTGTTAACAGTGTCTGAAATCACGCCGCAGCGCGTGTCAACCACGGTTATGTTATGCTCGTTTTCGCGGCTTAACATTTCGGCAAGCTTTTGACCTACCTTGCCGCAGCCTACAATTATTATGTTCATTTACAAAACTCCTTTTTTACACCGCTATCATTATAGCAAATAGTGTATATATTGTCAAGAGAACACCAAAAAGATGCAAATTATGACGTTTTTGCGCAAGTTATGCATTACGGATTGAATTTATTCGGATAAAGTAATAAAATTAATGAAAAAGGAGGAGTTGCAATGGCAATTGTACTTATAATTATTCTTGCACTGCTTGTATTATGGTTTATATCGACTCAGCGCCGCCTTGTGGCAATGGACGAAAATATAAACAATGCCATGAGCCAAATAGGGGTTCAGCTTTCGTCGCGCTGGGACGCGCTTACGGCGCTTCTGGACCTTACAAAGGGCTATGCGGAGCATGAGTACAAAACTTTGTCGGAGACCATAAAAATGCGTTCCGGCATAACGGCGAAAAGCACCGCCGCAGACGTTAACGCCCAGGAAAATATTTTAACCGAAGCAATGGGCAAAATCATGGCGGTTGCGGAGAGCTATCCCGAGCTTAAGGCAAATCAGAACTACATTAAAACCATGGACAGCGTTAACGAATATGAGAACATGGTGCGCAAATCAAGGCTTATTTACAACGACAGCGTTACAAAGCTAAACCGCGCAATACGCATGTTCCCGGCGTCAATTGCTGCCGGAATATTGAACAAGCCGCGACTATCTTGAGGCAAGCGACAAAAAGGCGGATATGCCTGATATGAAATGAGGTATTGCGCCATGAAGCTTAAAAAGCTTATGCTTGCGGCGCTTTTCGCTTCGGTTTTTCTGTGGTGCACGGCGGCGGCAAACAATGTTTCGGACATAAATATAGACGTTACGGTGAAAAATGACGGAAGCGCCGTTATAGTTCAGCACTGGACGGGTATATTTAATGAAGGAACGGAAAATTACATACCCATAAACACCGGCGGTATCGAGGTGTCAGACCTTGCCGTTTCGGACGAAAAGGGAGAGTATGAATACACCGATGGCTGGGACGTAAACGCCGGCTTCGATGAAAAAGCGAGAAAATGCGGAATCAACCCCACGTCCGACGGCGTTGAGCTGTGCTTCGGCATTTCGGACTACGGCGAAAAGGCATACACGATAGGCTACACCGTGACGGACTTTATAAAGGGGTATTCCGACTTTGACGGAACAAACTTTATGCTTATAAACCCCGGCATGTCAACGTTTCCCACCATGGGAACAATAACGCTTTCAATGGAAAACGGTATCCTTCTGGACGAAAACAGTGCCGGAATATGGGCATTCGGTTTCAAGGGGGACATTAACTTTTCCGACGGAAAGGTTATAGCAAAGACAAGCAAACCTTTGGAGGGCAGCAATTCCATGATTATCATGCTGCGGCTTAACAAGGGGATAATCTCGCCGAAAACAAGCCTTGACAAACCCTTTGAGGAGGTTAAGTCACAGGCGTTTGAAGGCAGTGACTACGACTATGACGAGGAGCTTACGCCATTTGAAGAAGTGCTTTCCTACATTATACTTTTCAGTGTTCCGGCGCTTATAATATTTCTGATTTTCCTTATGTTTAAAAGACGAAGGGAGATAAAGAAGTTTTACCGAGAATCGCAGTATTACCGCGATGTGCCCAACGGCGGCGACATTGAAGTATCGTATTTTTTATCACGGCAGTTTAATGTTGCACATGACGAAAGCCTTATAATCGGGGCTTTAATGCTGTCTATGATTAACGGCGGAAGTATTGAGCCGGAAACGGCTGAGGACGTAGGATTTTTCGGAAAAACAAAGCAGACTGTTAATTTAAAGCTTGTAAAACCGCCGAAAACCGCGGTTGAAAACAGGCTTTACAATGTCCTTGTTTCCGCCGCCGGAGATGACGGCGTGCTTCAGGAAAAGGAACTTGAGAGGTACGCATACAAAAACCCCAAGGCGATAAACAGCATTATGGACGGTGCCGAGGAGGACGGAAAAGCGCAATTTATAAACCGCGGCGGCGCAGTTAAAAATTCATGCCGCAGGATAAAGCATCTGACCGAGTCGGGAAAAGACGAGCTTTCACAGGTTATGGGACTTAAGAAATATCTTGACGAGTTTTCGCTGATTTCCGAAAGAAGCGTGGACGAAACGATAATCTGGCAGGATTATATGGTGTACGCGGCGCTTTTCGGCATTGCGGATAAGGTTATATCCCAGCTTAAAAAGCTGTATCCCGACAGAATTGCGGAGGTTGAAAACTATAACAGAAACGTTATAATCACACACAGCTATTACACAAGCATGTACAATTCCGCTCAGCGTGCACAGCAGGCAGCACGCACAAGCGGAGCCGGCGGCGCATCGTCAGTCGGCGGCGGAGGCGGTTTTTCCGGCGGCGGTTACGGCGGCGGTTCACGGTAGAGGATATATTGCAACACGATGTACCGTTCCGAAAACGGCAAATTACATAGCGCCTATTCATAAATACTAAAAAAGGAGAGATATAAATGAAGAAATTTATTGCAGCGGCGCTGACCGCTGCGGTAATAGCATGCGGCATACCGTCAGGCACAGACACGGTTTCCGCGGCATTTACCGTTGTTGATGACGGTCAGGAGGCCGTCGAAAAAAACCGCGACTTGGTTTTGGCGGCTGTTAAAGACGCTGACATAACCAACGACACAACCAAGGACGAATTTGAATCCCTGGTGGCAATGGCGTGCAAATATTCCACGGACAAAATGTACGGCACGTCTTTTGAAATATACGAATACAAGCTGACAAAGGCTACCTCCTCCTCGGCAGGCGCCCTTACGGCGACTGTTGTTCTTTCCATGGACGACGGGGAAATCGACTTTGTCGTAAAGAAAACCATACCCAAACTTTCGGGCGGAAGCGATGACGCCGAGGAGGAGATTACCTCAGGCTCGGCAAAGGACGCAATCATTGCTGCCCTTGACAAAATGACCGTGAGCAACACAACCCAGGACGACGTTTTGCTCCGCACGGCGGAATATGCCGCACCGGACGGTGCAGCCGTTACCCTTGACTCCTTTAAGCTTACCGAGGCAACAGGCGACAGCGCCGGCAGCATTGCCGTAAAGCTTACCGTTACTTTAGCCGACGGAACAAAGGAAACATTCAGCCATACAGTCACAATCGCAAAAACCACCGCCGCATCGGCATCAGACGCAAAAAAGATTCTCGAGTCCGCGTCGTCTGCGGTAAACAAGGCGCTTGAGAACTTTGCGGTATCAAACGACACAACAAAAACCGACCTTATAAACATGGCAAAGGCAGCAGTACCCGAAAACGTTAAAGTCACCCTTGACGACAGCGATTTTTCGATAACAAAGGCAACAACCTCCACAGGCGGACTGGTTTCCGCACGCATTGTTTTAACCTGTGACGGACAGACAAAAACCTGCCCCATAGGAAAATCAATCCCCGAGGTTGTAACCGCCGATTCCAAGGGCATTAATGCCGACTGGTCTGCCGCAGGCAAGGCGCTGAGCGATTATAAAATCACAAACAAAACCACAAAAGAGGACCTTTTGGCGGCTGCACGTGCGGCATGCACAAACGGCTCTGCGGCAGAATGGGAAGGCAGCTATGAAATGAGAAAAGCCACCTTCAGCCGTGCCGGACACGTTTTCGGCTACATGAAATTTACTTTGGGCAGCGAGGTTAAAGAGCTTCGTTTCTCAACGGACTTTGCAAAGCTTGCTCCCCGTCTTTTCCCGTCGGATAAAATCTCCGTAACGGCAAGCGAATGGGACATTCTGCGCATTGTAAACAACGAGCGCGCAGCAGACGGTCAGCTTCCTCTTACAATGATAGAGCAGCTCCAGAAATCTTCCGATGTCCGCGAACCCGAGGTATGGCAGGAATTTTCACACACAAGACCGGACGGCACGATATGTTTCACCGCAATCGAAGGTCCGTCGTTTGCAAGCACCGGCGAAAACATTGCGAAGCAGTGCAACCTCAAAACAAAGACTGTTGACACCGCAAGAATGATGAATTCGTGGATGAACAGCCCCGGCCACCGCGCAAACATCTTAAAATCGGGTTACAACTACATAGGCATAGGCACATACGTCAAAGATTCTCTGGGCGTAGGCGTCCAGATGTTTGGCGGCAGAGGCTCTGAGATAACAAACGTTGTAAGCAGCAACGGCACGATGACCTTTGAGGACGAGGAGGATATGGAGAGAAACTACCTTATCTGCACGGCTTCCGACGGCACCGTATCGTATATGCCGCTTGACACCGATATACTGACAAGAACGGCGGACGGCTACACCTTAAACATTTACGGCGCATCTGACATAAAGCTTACCGTTAAAAACTCGGATTGGCCGGTTAACGTAAATGCGTCATTTGACGACGTTAAAAGCGGCGAATACTACGTACTTCCCATAAGATGGGCGGTTGCAAAGGGAATAACCACAGGCACGTCGCAAACCACCTTCTCGCCCACGGCTTACTGCACACGCGCACAGATTATCACATTCTTATGGCGTGCGGCAGGCGCACCCAAGACGGAGCAGCAAAACCCCTTCACGGACGTGTCAAAATCGGATTATTACTATTACGCGGCAGTATGGGCATACAGCAAAAACATGCTTCCGGCAGGCACATTCAACGGCGACACCCTGTGCACCAGAGGCGCGGCGGTACACTACATGTGGTGCTACGCAGGACAGCCCAAAACCAGCCCATATGTACTGTTCATTGACGTTCCCCCCACGTCGGAATACTACAGCGGCGTAACGTGGGCATACGACGAAACAATCACCCTGGGCACCGGCGATTCAACATTCTCGCCCGATGCGGTATGCGACAGAGGACAGATTGTAACGCTTCTTCACAGAGCGTTCAAATAAAAAATGAGGAGAGATAAAACTATGGTAAAAAAACTAACATGCGTAGTTCTGGCGGTTTGCATGATGCTTTCAATGCTGCCGACAGTATTCGCAAAAATGGACGAGAACGCCCAGATCAAGGCAGTTCAGAAGGCAATTGACGAAAACACGGACAAAATCGGCGCAAAAAACAACATGAATCCCGATGACTTCCTCCGCGAGTTGAAGTTCTTGGTTCCCGAAGACTGCGACGTATCGTTCTCATTTGACAAAGAAAGCGATTTCCGCGTTTACAACGCTTCAAGCGAAAAAGACGGTCAGATTTTCGCAAATGTAAAAATCACATGCGGCGTGTACACAACTCACCACATGTTCACAGTGAAGATGCCCAAGTTTACAGGCGATGAAATTGCCGCAAACGCAAACGGCGAAAAGCTTGATAAGGATAAGCAGATTGTTGAAAACGCAATAAAGTGGGTTTACGTTTCAAACAGCACCACTAAAGAAGAAATTTTAACAGAGCTTGAAAAATCCCTTGAAAACGGCTCAACTCTTGAGTGGGGCGAATACACAAAAGAAGAAGCTCCCGCCGAAAACTTAAAGGGCAAGCTTAAAGGTACAATTATCCTTACATTAAACGGCGAAAAGAGAACAGTTTCGGTATTGAAGGTCGTTTACGGAAAAGAAAAGGAAACAACGGCGCCGGCAGAGGACACAAAACCTGCTGAGGATACAAAGCCTGCTGAGGATACAAAGCCTGCGGAGGATACAAAACCTGCGCCCAAGACGCCCGTATTTACAGACGTTAAGGCTGACGCATACTATGCAAACTCGGTAGAATGGGCTGTTAAGGAAAATATCACAACAGGAACTTCAGACACAACATTCTCACCCGATGACACCTGCACAAAGGCGCAGATTTTAACATTCCTGTGGCGTGCGGCAGGCTCGCCCAAGGCAGAAATTGCAAACCCCTTCAGCGATGTAAAGGAAAGCGATTACTTCTACGGCGCAGCACTTTGGGCAGCGAAAATGGGAATGACGGAAGGTTCCGCATTTTCAGGCAGCACTCCGTGCACAAGAGCCATGACAGCTACATATCTTTGGATAAACGGCGGCTCAGAGGAACCCGGCTCTGAGGGTACATTCGACGATGTTGACGCTTCCGCAGACTACGCAAAGGCAGTGGAATGGGCTGTAGAAAACGGTGTTACCAACGGTACATCCGATACAGAATTTTCACCTGCCGCTATTTGCAGCCGCGGACAGATTGTTACATTCTTAGACAGAGCATTTAACTAAATATTACCCAAAAGGCGCGGCGTCTTGCACAGCAAGGCACCGTGCTTTTTGTTTTTACGGTGCCTTGCATTTAAAAAATTGTGTGAATGCACACAACTTTTAAAAAAAATTGCAAAAAACCCCTTGACAAGCCCTTGTTTTTATGATACAATAATCAAGCTGAAACGCTGGTGTAGCTCAATTGGTAGAGCAGCTGATTTGTAATCAGCAGGTCGCGGGTTCGAGTCCCATCACCAGCTCCATAAATCACAGCGTTGGTTTTCCGGCGCTGTGACCATATTGAGGAGGGGTTCCCGAGTGGCCAAAGGGGGCAGACTGTAAATCTGTTGTCACCGACTTCGATGGTTCGAATCCATCTCCCTCCACCATCTATGTCTGCTTCATAAGCTTTGGGGCAGACATAAATTATATTCGGAGAATTTGCGGCTATGAACGTAAGAAAATTTATAACAATAGTTTTGTGTGTTTTCGGAATATGCCTGGCTGTTTTAAGCGGTGTTCTTACCGCGCGGCACATGCTTCCGGACATAATGGGCGGCGGCGGAACCGGTGCGGACTTTGAAGGTCTTACCGCGGCAAAGCCGAAGGGCAGAGTTAACATTCTTGTTTTGGGTGTGGATATGGATAATTCCCGTACCGACACAATGATGCTTGCATCCCTTGACAACGAGAACAAAACATTAAGCGTGCTTTCGATTCCCCGTGACACACGCATAACATATAAAGGGAAAACCGTTAAGATAAACAGCGTTCACGTAATTGGCGGAACGGACGGAACAATCAAGGCTGTAAAGGACCTGACAGGTCTTGACATTCACTACTGCGCCGTTATTAACTACAAAGGCTTCCGCGATGTTATAGACGCTTTGGGCGGTGTATATATCGATGTGCCCCACATACCAAACAAGTGGTCGAAGGGCAGACGGGGCATGTATTACGACGACCCGGCGCAAAATCTGCATATTGCACTTCCGGAAGGACGGCACCTTTTAAACGGCGAGCAGTGCGAAGGTTTTGTACGTTTCAGATACGGTTATGCCAACGCGGATATTGACAGAATAGGAAATCAGCAGTATTTCTTAAAAGAGCTTTTTGAACAGAAAATGCAGCCGAAATACATTCTTAAGGCAAACGAGCTGTTTAAAATTTTCAACGAATCCGTTGAAACAAACTATACGTTAAAGATGATGGCGTCGCACCTTTTGACGCTTAAAGAAATGACATCTGACGATATTTACACAATGAGCCTTCCCGGCGAGGGCAAGTATATCGGGCAAACCTCATATTTTGTCCACTACCCCGAGGAAGCGAAGAAGATGATTAACGAGTACTTTGTGGTAGGACACAAAAAGGCGGAAACGTCCGAAACCGATACGGCGGACACAACAGATACACAAAAAAGCAAAAATTAAGGAGAGCGAAAAGCTCTCCTTTTTTGTTATTTCTTTTTCATAAACGGGAACAGTCCGCTTTTTTCGTACGGCTCCGCTGTTATACCGTTTAGGGTGTAGCCCGTGGCTTTTATTGTTTCCGTAAGTTTTCCCTCGTCAAGGGGCGACTCGCTTATAATTTCCGTTTCGCCTTTTGCGTGGGACGATGTAACTTTTTTCACGTTAAATGCGTTTCTTACCGCATCATTTACGTGTGCCTCGCAGTGGCCGCACATCATTCCATCGATTTTTAATGTTGTTTTTGTCATTTTAATCACTCCTGTTTTATATTTTAATTTTGTTGTAATAATTATGGTCATGTCACCGCAGAGGCAGATATTATCTGCCCGAAAAAGTGCAATTATAGTATTCGTATTTTCTGTCACTTTTTGGTGGCAAAAATGAATCCTTCCACCGCTTACGCGGTCCCCCTCCCTTTAGGCAAGGGAGGCATTAAAAAGCCAGCCCGGCAAAAGCAAAAACACACTGTAATTTTCCTTTTACAAGGCGCCCTTAAAACCAAGACTTGATACAAAGTGCATATGATGCAACGCTGTAAAAATTTACAATGTCACTCACACCTTAACCAAATTAAGCCTTAACGCATTTGTCACAACGCACACGCTTGAAAGGCTCATTGCCGCGGCGGCAAACATAGGATTAAGCGTAAGTCCGAAATGCGCAAAGCACCCTGCCGCAAGGGGTATGCCGATTACGTTATAAATAAATGCCCAAAACAAATTTTCATGAATATTCCGAAGGGCGCTGCGGCTTAGGCGTATAGCCGCCGGGACGTCTGTAAGCTCGCTTTTCATAAGCACCACGTCTGCCGCGTCTATTGCGATATCCGCTCCGGCACCTATTGCTATGCCGATATCCGCACGGGTAAGCGCCGGGGCGTCATTTATTCCGTCGCCTACCATTGCAACTTTTCCGCGGCTTGCAAGCTCTTTTATAACGTTCTCCTTGCCGTCGGGCAACACCCCTGCTATAACCTCGTCCACGCCTGTTTTTGCGCCGATTGCCTTTGCCGTGCGCTCGTTGTCCCCGGTGAGCATAACGACATTTATGCCCATTTCCTTAAGCTGCGCAATCGCTTTGGGACTTTCCGGCTTTATTGTGTCCGCAACGGCAATAATGCCGGCAAGCTTTTCGCCCCGCATAAAAAGAAGGGGCGTTTTTCCCTGCTCCGAAAGCTTTTCAACCGTGTTTTTCACTCCGTCGGCAAGGGGTGTTTTTTCATTTATAAACGCCGCACTGCCGCCGTATACGCGCCCGCCGGATACAAAAGCCGTTACGCCGTTTCCCGGCAGCGCGGAAAAATCCGATGCCTCGAGGGGGGAAATATTTTGCTCCTCCGCCTTTTTCACAACCGCGCGTGCGAGGGGGTGTTCGCTTTTTGCCTCAGCCGCCGCCGCAATATCCATAAGCTCACTTTCCGTAAAGCCCTCCGCCGGAATTATGTCCGTTACCTCCGGCTCGCCCCGGGTTATTGTTCCGGTTTTGTCAAGCACGGCGGTTTTTATCCGCCCGGTATTTTCAAGCGCCGCCGCGGTTTTAAACAAAATCCCTTTTTTGGCGCCAACGCCGCTGCCTACCATAATTGCAACAGGGGTTGCAAGTCCCAGTGCGCACGGGCAGCTTATTACAAGCACGGAAATCCCACGCGCCAGCGCAAAACCTGCGCCTTTGCCCAACATAAGCCACACA
>CAJLYO010000012.1 GCA_905210885.1 uncultured Eubacteriales bacterium
CCGCATGGAAACATGAAATCGAGGAAATGATGGGCGGTATGGGTATTAACTCCGTTGAAGCCTTAAGGGGCAACAGGCTTATGCTCCGCGGCGTAGGTCTTACGGAAAAAGAGCTTGAAATACTGGGCATTGCCCATGCAGGCGAATAAGGGGGACGGACGATTATGAAAAAAGTGTATGTAAACGAGGAATGGTGCCTTGGCTGTCACCTTTGCGAATACAAGTGCGCCTTTGCAAATTCCGGTCTTAGCGATATGACAAAATTAAAGGGAGTTAAAATTAACCCCAGAATAAGGGTTGAGGAAGGCAACGGCATTAACTTCGCGGTTTCCTGCCGTCACTGCACCGACCCGATATGCGTAAAGTCGTGCATTACCGGCGCCCTTACAAAAGAAGACGGAGTTATTCACATTAATCAGGATAAATGCGTGGGCTGCTTTACATGTATTTTGGTTTGTCCCTACGGCTGCGTTATGCCGTCGGACGGCAAGGCAATACAAAAATGCGAGCTTTGCACAAACAATTCAGCCGGAACGCCAGCGTGCGTTGAGGGCTGTCCCAACCGCGCAATAGTATTTGAAGAAAGGTAGGCACGCTGACATGAAATATGTAATTATCGGTAACTCTGCCGCGGCGGCAGGCTGTATAGAAGGCATACGCTCTGTTGACAAAAAAGGCAGCATAACGGTTATAAGCAAGGAAAAACATCATATATATTCCCGTCCGCTGATTTCCTATCTTTTGTGCGGCAAAACAGACGAGGAAAAGATGAAATACCGTCCCGACAGCTTTTACAGGGATAACGGCTGTGAGCTGATTTTGGGCGCGGAGGTTACAAAAATCGACCCGAAAGCAAAGACCGTAACCCTCGGGAACGGCGATGTTATAAGCTACGACAAGCTTTTTGCCGGAACTGGTTCAAACCCGTTTGTTCCGCCTATGAAAGGTCTTGAAAACGTAAAAAACAAATTCACATTTATGTCCCTTGACGATGCCCGTGCCCTTGACAAAGCGCTGACGCCCAAAAGCCGCGTGCTGATTGTGGGTGCCGGTCTTATCGGTTTAAAATGCGCCGAGGGCATTTACGAAAAATGCGCTCATATAACGGTTGTTGATTTGGCAGACAGGATTCTTACAAGTATCTTAACCGATGACGCCGCAAAAATCATGCAAAAGCATATAGAGAAAAAAGGAATTGAATTTAAGCTCGGCACAAGCGTTGCCGAATTTGACGGCGAAAACGCGCTGCTCACAAACGGCGAAACGGAAAAATTCGATATTGTTGTAACCGCCGTCGGCGTACGCCCGAACACTGCTTTAATCGCAGAGGCAGGCGGCAAGGTTAACCGCGGCATTGTAACCGACGAATATTGCAGAACAACCCTTCCGGATATATATGCCGGAGGCGACTGTGCGGAAAGTCATGATATAACAACAGATACAGACAGAGTTTTGGCTCTTCTTCCTCTTGCATACATGCAGGGACAAGCCGCAGGAAAAAACATGGCTGGTGAAATCACCGTTTACGATAACGCAATCCCCATGAACGCGATAGGTCTTTTCGGTCTTCATATTATAAGCGCCGGAAGCTACGACGGGGAAAAATACATCGAATCTGACGGCACGAATTACAAAATGCTCGTAACCCGTGACGGACTGCTTAAAGGCTACATTTTAATGGGTGACGTTTTGAGAGCCGGAATTTACACATCTTTGATACGTGAAAAAACACCCCTTTCGGAGGTAGACTTTGAACTTATCAAAAAACGCCCGGCACTTATGGCATTTTCTAAAGAAAAGCGCAAGGAAAAACTTGCGCAAAGGAGGTAGCTTTGACATGGTTATAGACGCAAAAGGCATGCACTTTAAAACCTTAAACGAAAAAGTAAGGGAATGTAAGGAAACAAAAATTAAAATCAAAAACTGCATCGGACAGCGCTATATTGCAAGCGGTCTTGACGGCAAAACCATTGAAATCGATGGTATACCCGGAAACGCTCTCGGAAGCTACCTAAACGGCTGTACACTAAAGGTTAACAGCAACGCCCAGGACGCAACCGGGGACACAATGAACAGCGGCATTATCGCCGTTGCAGGCTCCGGCGGAGATGCGACAGGCTACGCAATGCGCGGCGGCAAGATTTTTATTAAAGGAAACGTCGGCTACCGCGCCGGTATTCATATGAAGCAGTACAAAGAGAAAAAGCCGATAATAGTAATCGGCGGCAAGGCAGGCTGTTTTTTGGGCGAGTATCAGGCAGGCGGACTGATTATTGTCTTGGGAATCGGCTGTGAAAAGCCGGTAGGCAATTTCTGTGCAACGGGAATGCACGGAGGCAAAATTGTTATAAGAGGAGATTTCGTCCCGGAAAATCTTCCGGCAAACATTTGTGTTTCCGACGCAACGGACAGCGACATGGACGAAATCGCACCGGAAATCCGCGAATTTTGCAGCCTTTTTGGTTATGATGACAAAAAATTATTGTCCGGCGGATTTAAAATTCTCACTCCGGACACAAAAAATCCTTACAAACGACTTTACACGCCCAATTAATTGTGGTATACTATTATAAATAAAGTCGGAGGTGTCGGTATAATGAATTATTCGGTACAGGATGTATTGGATTTTGTTGCGGAGAACGATGTCAAGTTCGTTAAACTTTCATTTTGTGACATTTTCGGTAATTTAAGAAACATTTCAGTGTTGGCGGCTGAGTTAAAAAAGGCATTCAAAAGCGGTATTCCCTTTGACGCTTCCGTTGTCAAGGGGTTTGATACCGCAGTTGACGGTGACCTTCTTTTAATTCCTGACCCGTCAACACTTTTTGTTTTGCCGTGGCGTCCGCAATTCGGAAGGGTTATACGCCTTTTCTGCGACATAAAAAACCCGGACGGAACGGATTTCGTTTCGGACAGCAGACAAATCCTGCGTAAAAACGCAAAAGCGCTTTCTGACATGGGATATGAATGTACCATAGGTTCAAACTGCGAATTTTACGTTTTTAAAACTGACGAGCACGGAAACGTCACGAAAATTCCAATTGATAATGCCGGCTGTTACGACGCGGCGCCCCTTGACAAGTGCGAAAATCTGCGCCGTGATATCTGCCTTACTCTTGAGGAAATGAACATAAGCCCCACAAGCTCCTATCATGAAAAGGGTGCGGGGCAAAACGAAATACACTTCAAAAACAGCACTACTCTTACCGCTGCGGATAACTTAATAACCTTCAAATCGGTTGTTAAAACAATAACCGCCGGAAACGGCATGTATGCCTCTTTTATGGCAAAGCCTCTTGCCGACACTTTCGGCAACGGACTTGCGGTAAGTTTTTCAATCACAAAAAAGGCTCAGAATATTTTTGACGAAAAAAGCGACTGCTTCGGCGAAGGGTTAAGCTTTATCGCCGGCGTGCTTGACAAAATCAAGGAAATCACGGTTTTTGCAAACACAAACGTTAATTCATATCACAGACTGGGCTGCTTTGACGCACCTAAATATATTTCATGGACAGACAAAAACTACATTCATCTTCTGAGAGTCCGCTGTCATGACGGCAGTGCCTCGAGAATAGAGCTTCGTCTGCCCGACCCTGCGTGCAACCCGTATCTTTTGTTTTCTTTGGTAATTTCCGCCGGAATTGACGGAATCAAAAACAAACAAAAGCCAATACCGGCAGTTAATGCGGATTTGTACACGGATATTTTCGCGGTTTCCGGTCTTTCCGTTATACCTCTTTCTCTTGCCGAGGCTGTTGCGGCGGCAAAGGAAAGCAGTTTTGTAACAGATGCCCTGCCGGCGGAAACGGTTAAAAGCTACCTTAACATAAAAGCGGAGGAATCCCTTTTATACGAAAAATCCTCGGATAAAGAAATGTTTGAAACAGAAAATTATTTTAACATTATCTAAGGACGGTTTTAAAGAGTGAAAAATGTTTTGATAGTGTCAGGCTCCGAAAAAAGCAGTAAATATATAAACGATATTTTCAAGGGTTTCGGTGCGCGCTGTACATTCGCCTCTGCCGGCGGAGAAGCAAGACGGTTTTTCAGTGTTTCGCAGTTTGACTTTGCGGTAATTAACGCGCCCCTTTCCGACGAACCGGGCTACAACCTTGCGGTTGACATTGCCTGTCGCGGGGAATGCTGCGTGATTTTGCTTGTCAAAGAAGATATATGCGACGCAGTTTCAGCAAAAACCGAGGACAGCGGAATTGTTGTGCTGCCAAAGCCGACAACCCACAGAATGTTATATTCCGCCGCAAAGTTCATGGACATTACGGTGCGGAAATATTCCGGACTGCAAAAAGAAAACGTGCGCCTTCAGCAAAAACTGGACGAAATGCGCCTTGTTTCAAGGGCAAAATGCGTCCTTATACAATACCTTAACATGACAGAGCAGCAAGCGCATAAATATATTGAAAAGCAAGCAATGGACATGCGCTCTACAAAAAAGAGCATTGCCTTAAGCATACTTAGTACATACGAAAATTAGGAAGGAGAAATTAAAGTAATGAAACAAACAGCCTATTTGGTTCTACAAAACGGCAAGGTATTTACCGGCAAGCGTTTCGGCTCTGACGGCGATGTGACGGGTGAAATAGTTTTCACAACCGCTATGACGGGGTATCTTGAAACATTGACAGACCCCAGCTATTGCGGTCAGATTGTTGTTCAGACATTTCCGTTAATCGGAAATTACGGTGTTATTCCTTCCGATTTTGAAAGCAAAAAGCCCAATTTAAAAGCGTATATTGTTTATGATTATTGTCAAGACCCCTCTAACTTCCGTTCGCAGGGTTGTCTTGACAATTTTTTAAAGGAACAGAATATCCCCGGACTTTACGGCATCGACACAAGGGCGCTTACGAAAATTATAAGGGAACACGGCGTTATGAACGGAATGATAACCTCGTCCGTTGAAACGGCAAAAGCAAAGCTTGCCGAAATTGAAAAATACACGGTTAAAGACCCCGTGGCACATGTAAGCTGCAAAAAGGCGTACACGGAAAAATGTGAAAACCCAAGCCGCCGCGTCATTTTATGGGACTTCGGTGCAAAGGCAAACATCCGCCGCGAGCTTTTATCACGCGGCTGTGAGGTTATAACCGTACCGTACAACACAACATGCAAGG
This sequence comes from uncultured Eubacteriales bacterium, assembly GCA_905210885.1. GTDB lineage: Bacteria > Bacillota > Clostridia > Monoglobales > Firm-18 > CAJLYO01. Next base: position 5,133 of record CAJLYO010000012.1, read on the forward strand.
AAATTATGCAGTATAAGCCTGACGGCATAATGCTTTCAAACGGTCCCGGCGACCCGGCGGAAAACACCGAAATCATAAAGCAGCTTGCTCTTTTAAACAAGCATAATATTCCCACATTCGGCATATGCCTGGGGCATCAGCTTTTGGCGCTTTCAACAGGCGCAAAAACCCACAAGCTGAAATACGGACACCGCGGTGCAAACCAGCCGGTTAAATGCATAAAAGACGATAAGGTGTTTATAACAAGCCAGAACCACGGCTACGCAGTTTCGGCAGATACACTGGGCAAGGGCGCAAAGGTAAGCTTTGTTAACGCAAATGACGGAACCTGCGAGGGAATTGACTACACCGACATGCCGGCATTTTCCGTCCAGTTCCACCCGGAGGCAAGTGCAGGTCCTCTTGACACCGCGTTTTTATTCGACCGCTTTATAAAATTAATGGAAGGAGATAAATAAATGCCACGTAATAAAGATATCAAAAAAGTAATGGTAATCGGCTCGGGCCCGATAGTTATCGGTCAGGCGGCAGAGTTTGACTATGCCGGAACACAAGCCTGCCGTGCATTAAAGCAGGACGGAATTGAAGTTGTTTTGGTAAACTCCAACCCGGCAACCATTATGACGGACAGCGTTATGGCTGACGAAATCTACATAGAACCGTTAAACCTTGACACTGTAAAAAGAATTATAGACAAGGAAAAACCGGACAGCCTCCTTTCAACCCTCGGCGGTCAGACCGGGCTTACTCTTTCCATGCAGCTTGCAAAGGAAGGATTTCTAAAAAAGCACGGCGTTAAGCTTTTGGGTGCAAATCCGGAAACAATCGATAAGGCAGAGGACAGGCAGATGTTTAAGGACACCATGCTTGAAATCGGCGAACCCGTTATTCCTTCCGAGGTTGTAACAGACATTGAATCCGCAGTGAAATTTGCCGATACAATCGGCTACCCCGTAATTGTCCGCCCGGCATTTACCTTAGGCGGAACAGGCGGCGGAATTGTTAATAATGAGGAGGAACTGCGCGAAATAGGTACAAACGGACTTCGCCTTTCCCCCATAACACAGATTTTGATTGAAAAATGCATAGCCGGCTGGAAGGAAATCGAGTTTGAAGTAATGCGCGACAAAAAGGGCAATGCCATAACGGTGTGCAGCATGGAAAACTTCGACCCGGTAGGCGTTCACACAGGCGACAGTATTGTCGTGGCACCGTGCATGACTTTGTCCGACAAGGAATATCAGATGTTAAGAAGCGCGGCGCTTAATATTATCAACTCTCTCGGCGTTGTAGGCGGCTGTAACTGCCAGTTTGCCCTTCACCCGGACAGCTTTGAATACGCCGTAATTGAGGTTAATCCACGTGTTAGCCGTTCGTCCGCACTTGCCTCAAAGGCTACGGGATATCCTATCGCAAAGGTTGCCGCAAAGCTTGCTATCGGCTACACGCTGGACGAAATCACAAACGACGTAACAGGCAAAACCTCGGCATGCTTTGAGCCTGCCCTTGACTACGCCGTAGTAAAATTCCCAAAATGGCCCTTTGATAAATTCGTTTATGCAAAAAGACTTCTGGGCACGCAGATGAAGGCAACCGGCGAGGTTATGGCAATAGGCGTAAACTTTGAACAGGCGCTTATGAAGGCTGTGCGCGGTGCTGAAATCGGACTTGACAACTTAAATCTTAAAATGATGGCGGAAATGACCGAGGACGAGCTAAAGCAGCAAATTGCTGTTTGTGACGACCAACGCCTTTTCGCAATATTTGCCGGAATCAAAAAGGGAATTTCTCTTGAATACATTCACGAAACCACCAAAATCGATATGTGGTTTTTATATAAACTGCGTAACCTTGCAAAGCTTGAATACGAGCTTGAAAACACCGAGCTTTCGGACGAGCTGTATCTTAAAGCAAAAAAACTCGGTTACACCGATAAATCAATTGAAAGCATTTCAAAAAGCAGAGTTCCGTGCCACATAAGCGCCTCATACAGAATGGTTGACACCTGCGCCGCTGAATTTTCTGCGGAAACGCCGTATTTTTACTCGGCTGTGGGTGTTGAAAACGAAGCAGAGCAGTTTATAAACGAAAAGCGCGGCGATAAAAAGACAGTTATCGTTTTCGGCTCAGGCCCCATAAGAATAGGTCAGGGCATTGAGTTTGACTACTCCTGTGTCCAGTGCGTATGGACGCTTAAAAAAGCCGGTTTTGACGTTGTTATCGTAAACAACAACCCCGAAACCGTTTCAACCGACTTTGATACCGCAGACAGACTTTACTTGGAGCCGCTGACGCCGGAGGACGTAATGAACATAATCGAGGTTGAAAAACCTTACGGCGTTGTAGTCGCTTTCGGCGGACAAACTGCCATAAAGCTTACAAACTTTTTAACGGAGCACGGCATAAACATATTGGGCACCCAGGCGGACAGCATTGACGCGGCAGAGGACAGAGAACGTTTTGACGCACTGCTTGAAAAGCTTAAAATCAAACGTCCCAAGGGCGAAACCATAATGACTGCCGAGGAAGCGCTGAAGGCAGCAGAACACATCGGCTATCCCGTTTTGCTCCGTCCGTCATACGTTTTGGGCGGTCAGAACATGATTATCGCCTTTAATGAAGCAGACGTTAAGGAATACATGAAAATTATTCTTTCTACAAACATTGAAAACCCCGTGCTTATTGACAAATACCTTATGGGCACGGAGCTCGAAATCGACGCAATATGCGATGGCGAAGATATCCTCGTTCCCGGAATTATGGAGCACATAGAGCGCGCCGGCATACACTCCGGCGACTCGATTGCGGTATATCCGGCTTGGAACATAAGCAACAGAATGCGTGAGCGTCTGCTTGAGCACACAAAAAATCTTGCCCTTGCGTTAAAGACAAAAGGGCTTGTAAATATTCAGTACCTGATTTACGAGGACGAAATCTACGTAATAGAGGTTAACCCCCGTTCGTCAAGAACCATTCCGTACATTTCAAAGGTTACCGGCGTTCCTATGGTTGAGCTTGCCACAAGAGCCGCTTTGGGTGAAAAACTCCGCGACATGGGCTACGGCACGGGAATTTACAGAGAATCGGATTACGTTGCGGTAAAGGTTCCGGTATTCTCCTTTGAGAAACTTATTGACGTTGACGTTCACTTAGGTCCGGAAATGAAATCCACCGGCGAAGTTTTGGGAGTTGGCAGAACCTTAAGGGAAGCGCTCTACAAGGGTTTGTCCGCTGCAGGCTACAGCCTAAAAAAACGCGGCGGTGTACTGTTTACAATCCGAGACAGCGACAAGGCGGAAATCGTGCTCACCGCGCGGAAGTTCTTTGACATGGGCTTTAAAATTTATGCAACCGAAGGTACGGCAAAGCTTTTAAACGCCGCCGGAATTGACACTCAGGTTGCATACAAGATTCACCAAAACAGTGAGTATAACATTGTTAACATGCTGGAGGAGGGCATTATAGACTATGTTATTTCCACCTCCTCTAAAGGACGTATTCCCACATACGATAACGTTAAAATAAGGAGAAAGGCTGTCGAGCTCAGTATTCCGTGCCTTACCTCCGTTGACACGGCAAATGCAATCATTGACAGCTTAAACAGCGGATACTCCCTTTACACAACGGAAATAGTAGATATTAATACAATGAGGAAAAAGTGATATGAAAAAGATAATTTCTTTACTTATTTGCTTACTTTGGGCACTGCCTGCATTTGCAGACAGTGCCCCCTCCGCTGCCGCTCTTAAATTTTCACCTACCGGCGGCGGTACCTTTATTTACTGCAACAACCGCGAGTCGGTAACTGCGGATATGCTTTCGGACAAATCCAACCCAAAGCCGCAATACATAATGAACAACCCGGATTTAACCGCCGGAAAGTATTCTCTTTACGTTTCTCTTTTAAACCATACCGAAACAAAAAATGCAGAGGGCAGAATTACAAAAACGGGTTTTGACATTGAAGCCGACGCATACTTAAGAGCAAAAGCCGACACGGTTTTAAAGATAACGGCGGCAGGCTTTGAAGTGCCGTCAATTACGGAAACGTACGCAAACGGCGCACTCAGCCGAAACGAAGGGGACTGGAGCTGCATAAAAGCTATTGCCGACTATACCGGACGCGAAATAAAAAGCGTACGCGGCGAAGGCGCATACACCCCCGACCCCATAGATGAAATCACGGTTACCCTAAAGCGGGGCGAGGTGACATGGCTCAGCAAATACCTTAAAAATTACACTGCGGCAAGCTGGCTTAAACCAATACATATATTGTGCGACTTTGAGATACAAAGCGGCAGCATAGACTTAAACATCGCTGCGTTAAAATCAGACGGTGCAGTAGGCGACAGAAGCCGCCACGATGGCAACGCCGCCTTCGGAAAATACGTACGCGACAGGCAATACAAGGGCATTGCAGACACCTTGCCGTATATGTATTCCGACAAGTTAAGCTACATAATTGACGACACCGTAAGGGACGGGACGGAGCTTCCGGTCACAGTTTACAATCAGTACAAGCCCTCCGGAAGCACCCTTACACACTGGTTTACGCACTTAAATCCTCTGGAGGACATATGGTCGCGCGAGCAGTGCGCACAATCCGACATGATAGAGCTTTATTACAACGACCCGTCAAAGCTTGCAAACTACGGTGCACTTGTCCCCTCAAGCAAAAAAAGCAGAACGTGGTATTTTGACGTATACCACAGCGACCTTACAAGCTACGGCGGCGACGACAAAAAGGGCGCGGCAAATTTCAGACCGAACGACACATTAAGCTCAAAAAATGAAAACACCGGCTCTGCCTGCAACTTAGGTAACTACGGAGTGTTTGTAAATTATCATGTTGAAATTAAAAACAACGGCAACGCGGACAGATATTTCAACTACCGCCTGCGCACCACGGCAAACAATGTGGTAAGCCTAAAAAATGCCGACGGAACCTACGCCTTGCCTTATTCGGTGTACAAGGGTCAGACCGATGAAAAGCGCACCGACACCATGGCAAGCCTTATTCTCCCCGCCGGAGAAACAACGGAATTTTACGTTGAAGTGCTGCTTCCCATGAATAACCCCGGCGGTATGGAAAACAGCTTTATGATAACGGACGGCGCACCAAAAACATACGAAGACAAAACCGACGGCAGCACAACCCTTTCCGAGGATAACTTTACCGGAAAAGAATACTATCGCTGGACGGCGGACAGCATTATAACCCATACAAACGGCGGTGAAAGAACATATCCCTTAACGGAAAAGACGAAAAAAGCCTTTGAAGGCAACCACACAAGCTACAAAATCACGGCAGCCGGCAGCGGATATATCGCACGATTTGCGGCATTCCAGTCGAATCCGTCCTACTACTCCGACATGCTTAAATATTATAAAAAGATGTATATTTTAGACAGCACATTTAATGTGGTTTCCGTTTCGGAGTTCCCGGCGTTTGTGTCAGACGCATCATACGCAAACGGGGTTTATTATGCAAAATCCGATAAAATATACTATTCCGCAGACGGCAACAACTGGACCGAGGCAAAATCCGTTCCGGCAGTCCCCGTATCAAACGGCGGCGGTATTTCCTATGCGGCGGACGGCGAAAAATACTATTTATCGTCACAGCCCGACGGCTTTATGCCGATAAAATATAACGGTGAAAAGCCTGATTTTATTGAAGTTTTCGGCGATTATTACTGCTACGCCTCGGGAAACACGCTTTATGCGTCAAAAGACGGAATGTACTATACAAAACAGGAATTTCCCGAAACGGTCAAGACAGCCGCATACATTGACGGACAGCTTACCGTAAACGGCAAATACACCTTCAGCGAGAATGTCACAAAGAACCGTATCGTTACCGTTAACGGCACGGCATACAAATTTAAAACGGCGCCTGTGGGCGAAAAACTGCCGTTAAAAGAGGTTATGGAGGCGCTTAACGCACGTGTTATGTGGGACGACAGCGCAAATGCCGTAACCGTTGCATATAACGGAAAATCATACGTGTTCCCGGAAAACGGCGGCGAAATCACCGTGACAAACGGAGTTTCCTTTATAACCTGTGACAATCTGGCACAGATTTTCGGTGTTAAGGTTTCCGCTGACGAAAATATAATTACCGTAACAGGCGACAGCGACACGGTAATAGAAAGCGAATACTACAGCGGCTTTGAAGTACCCGAAATAACCGCACAGACAGCCGTAAACTTGGCAAAAGCGTTTGGCATGCAAGGCGAGCTGACAGCAGAGCTTAACGAAAACAGCGGATACTGGGAAATCAAAAACGCCGATGTAACGGTAATGGCAATCAAAAAATCAGACGGAAAAATTATAGTAAAAAAGGGGCAATGAGCCCCTTTTTTATTTTAATATTATCTCAATTACAGGCACAACCACATCCGGTTTAACCGCAGGCAATTTAAATGATACAGAGCCGTCCTTCTCCCCGTCAAATAAAATCTCGCTGCCGTCGTGCAAAAACTGAGCATATTCAACCTTACCGTCAAGGTTTTTGACACTGATTTTACCGAACGGATATTTTTGCAAATGTAAGTACAGGCGCTTTGACTCGGTGCTTTGAGTAAGTGCCGTGCCGCCGGGCGCAGAAAACTCCGGCTCCGACATTGTGCAGCCGTAAACGGCTCTGCTGTTATATTTCATCCACTTTGCATATACCCCCAGGGCATTTTCCGCACGGCTGTCGAGATATCCCCGGGCAGTCGGACCCACGTTCATAATAAGATTTCCGCCCAATGCAACGGTATCGATAAGCAAATTTATAAGCATCTCCGGCGACTTCCACGTCATTTCGTCCCTGTAATATCCCCACGAACCCGAAAAGGTCTGGCACGCCTCCCATGTTAAAAGCTCGTCTGTTTTTTCGTCTTTAACCCACTCTGTTGGCTGGAACTGCTCCGGCGTCCACAAATCCTGGTCAATATCGGTACGGTTATTGATTATTATATCAGGCTGTATTTTTCTGATAGTTTCAATAAGCTTTTCGCTTTCCCATTCGTTCTTTGATTTGAAGCCGCCATACTGCATCCACTTTTTGGGTTTAAACTCGGGCATTGCCTTTGCGGTATACGAAAAATCAAACCATATTACATCGATTTTTCCGTAGTTGGTTAAAAGCTCCGTCACCTGGTCACGCATATACTTTGCATATTTTTTCATATCTCTCCCTTTATCCAGCTCCTCCGCATTTTCGTCATCACGCCGCGGATGCATAACATCAATCGGAAAATCCGGGTGATGCCAGTCAATAAGTGAATAGTAAAAGCCTACATGCAGACCGGCTTTGCGAAATGCCTCCGCATACTCCCATATGATATCCTTTCCGTAAGGAGTATTTGTAACCTTGTAATCCGTGTACTTTGTATCAAAGAGGCAAAAGCCCTCATGGTGCTTTGCAGTCATAACCACATACTTCATGCCTGCCGCCTTTGCCTGTGCCGCCCACTCCTCCGGGTCGTACATATCGGGGTTAAACTGCCGGAAATATTCATCGTACTTTTCCTTCGGAATACTCTCGCGGTACTTAACCCACTCGTGACGTCCGGGCAGCGAGTAAAGCCCGAAATGGATAAACATACCGAATCTGTCATGGGTAAACCACGCCGTGTCCCCGGCGGTTTTCCGTGTTTTATAGCTTGTCATTTAACATACCTCCCAAATCATTGACTTTTTTCTTATAATAGCATATAATTAAGAAACAGTGAATAGACGTATTATCTAAAAACATGGAGGATTTAACATGTATGTATCGAAAAATGCGTTAATGATGCATGATTTAAGCAAGCTTGACATGAACATTCTTGATTTCAGATACGCTGCTCTTGACGCCGAATGGCATAACAGGGACGTTTTGGATTTGTTCACCCGTATTTATTGCATAACAAGCGGCAGCGGTCATATACTGACAGATAATAAAGCCTTAGAGCTTGTCCCGGGAAACATTTACATAGTACCTGCCGGGCTTAATTTTTCCTATTACTGCACCGATTTTATTGTTATAAAAAACGCATGGGAAATAACGGACACCCTGTCCGCGCTTTTTAACTCGCAAAACACCGCCGCCTGTGCAAAAACCAAAAGTATCGTTTGGGATATTATTAACACGGGACTTAAGCTTACGGGCATGGACACCCATAAAATAAAGGAATATTCTCCGATTACGGAAAAATGTCTTAAATACATTAATAAGCACTTGAAAAATACTCTTTCATACGAGAAAATTGCGGCGGCTCTTTTCGTTTCGCCAAGCACTCTTGCCGCGAAATTCAAACAGGAAATCGGTTTTCCTTTGGGCAAATATATAAATGACAGAATAATGTACGAGGCGGAAATTAAGCTTAAAAAGACAGACGTGTCAATAAAAGAAATAAGCGAAATGTTCGGTTTTTGCGACCAATTCTACTTTTCAAGAAAATTTGCCGCCTTTTACGGACTGCCGCCGAGAGAGTACCGAAAAAAGAATTTTATATAAATGAAACCTTTTTGCTTTCAAAGGGATATATATAGGTGTAAAGACTAAAAGCTTTTAACTTTGCAAAGAAAGCAGGTTTAAAATGGCAGATGAAGCAAAGCTGCTTTTGCGGCTTAAGAACAAAGAACATAATTCAATCAACGAGGCAATAAGCATCTACACTCCGTATTTGAGTACGGTTTTGTACAACATGGCGGGAAACAGACTGCCCAAAGAGGACATTGAGGAAATAGTGTCTGATGTATTTATTGTCCTGTGGCAAAATGCCGGCGTTATCGATTCGCAAAAAGGCACTTTAAGGTCATACATTGCCGCCGCTGCCCGAAATTTTGCGCTGAAACGTTTAAACAAGCAAACGAATTACACTTCTCTTGACGATATCGAGTTGTCCGACGAATCGTCGGCTGTGGAAAAAGGCTTAACAAGCACCGCTGTATGGGACGCTGTTATGAGCCTTGGCGAGCCGGACAGCGAAATTTTTGTACGGCACTACAAATTCGGCGAAAGGCTTAAAGATATTTCAAAAGAAATGGGAATTAATTTATCTACCGTAAAAACCAGGCTTTCGAGAGGCAAGAAAAAACTAAAAAATATTTTATCAGATGCGGAGGAAACGTTATGAATAAGGAGAGCACACTGTTTAAAGAATTGAATATCAGCGTAAAAACGGACGGCATATCCGGCCCGCTTGATATCGATATTCAGGCTGTCAGACAAAGAGTAAATGAAAAGCTAACTTCCGCATGCCAAGAAAGGAAGTCTATCACCATGAAATCAAAAAAGAAAATACTGCTTATCGCTATAGCGGCAACACTTGCTTTAGGCATCACGGCTTTTTCCGCAAGCCGGCTTGTATCATCATGGTTCAGCTCGTCGTCGGCTGTACCGGATTATAAAACGCTGCCAACGGCACAACAGGTTACAAAGGACATAGGATACACGCCTGTTTTGATTGATACCTTTAAAAACGGCTATGCTTTTAAAAACGGAAGTATCGTAAATAACAGCCTTGAAGACGAAAGCGGCGCATCTGTTGAAAAATTCAAGTCGGTATCATTTGACTACGAAAAAGACAGCGATACCGTAATTTTCGCACAGGATAAGTTTAACTCCGAAACAGAGCTGCCGGGCGATATTGTAAAAACCGTAAAAGATACAGACATTTACTACTACGCTTATACAAACAAGGTTGTTCCGGCGGATTATAAACTGACCGACGCCGACAAAAAAGCCGAGGAAAACGGCGAGCTTGTGTTTTCCTACGGCTCAGATGAGATAAAAATACAAAAAGTGCAATTTGTAATATGGCACAAAGACGGCATACAGTACCAGTTACTGCAAATGGACGGCAAGCTGTCTGCAAACGAACTTGCCGATATGGCGGAAGAAATTGTAAACGGCCTATAAAAAAACACGCATATCACCCTAAGTGGTATGCGTATTTTTCTATCTTAAAATTAATTATAGTGCTTATCTCTTGCAACATAATGAGTGTGCAAAAGCTCATGTGCCTTATGGCTGCACGGTTTTTCAAGATACTCCTCGTAAACGCGTGTAACAACAGGATTTTTATGGGATTTTCTGATAGGCATTGACTTATCCTCGTCATAAATTGCCTTAGCTCTTACAGCCTTAACGTCAACGCTCATTCTTGTGCGCGCGTCAACAATTGACTGTCCGCCGCCCGTTACGCAGCCGCCGGGGCAGCCCATAACCTCAACAAACTCATACTGTTCCTCACCGGAGGCGATTTTCTCCATAAGAGCGCGTGCATTGCCAAGACCGTGAGCAACAGCAAGTCTGATTTTCTTGCCGGCAACGGTTACCTCTGCCTTCTTAATACCCTCCGTTCCGCGAACGGCTGTGTACTCTATCTCGTCAAGGTCCTTGCCCTCAAGAATATCGGCAACTGTTCTCAACGCAGCCTCCATAACGCCGCCGGTTGCGCCAAAGATTACAGCCGCGCCGGTTGACTCCTCAAAAGGTGCGTCAAACTTACCGTCGGGAAGGTTGACAAAATCCACACCTGCCTGCTTAATCATTCTTGCAAGCTCACGGGTTGTAATTGAAATATCAACGTCCTGAAGTCCGTTGTTTGAAAGTTCTTCTCTTTGAACCTCATACTTTTTAGCCGTGCAGGGCATTACCGAAACAACAACAATATTTTTCGGGTCAATATTCATTTTTTCCGCATAATACGATTTAATCAGTGCACCGAACATTTCGTGGGGCGATTTTGCAGATGACAAATTGTCAAGCAGCTCGGGGAAGTTATGCTCGCAGAATTTTACCCAGCCGGGGCTGCACGATGTGATAAGGGGGAGTTTTCCGCCGTTTTGCAGTCTGCCCAAAAGCTCTGTTCCTTCCTCCATTATCGTAAAGTCTGCGGCCGTATCAGTATCGCAGACCAAATCAAAGCCCAATGCTTTCAATGCGGACGCCATTTTTCCGGTTACTCTTGTACCGATGGGCATGCCGAACTCCTCGCCGAGAGAAACTCTGACAGCCGGAGCGGTCTGGACAACAACGTGCTTTTCGCTGTCTGAAAGCGCGTCCCAAACTCTATCAATATCGTCCTTTTCCTTAAGCGCGCCAACAGGGCACGCAGCGATACACTGGCCGCAGTTAACGCATGAAACCTCGTTTATCGACTTGCCGAAAGTTGAGCCTACATAGCTTGCAAAGCCTCTTTCCATAACGTCGATTGCGCCGACGGTCTGGACATTTTTGCAGACGCTTACGCAGCGGCGGCAAAGAATACATTTGTTGTTATCTCTTACAATGGAGGGCGACATATTATCTATTTCAAAATGAGGATTATATCCGTCAAAACGAACTTCCTCTACGCCAAGCTCCTCTGACAGCTTCTGAAGCTCGCAGTTTCTGTTTCTTACGCATGTAAGGCACTTTCTCTCGTGGTTTGAAAGGATAAGCTCAAGGGTAACCTTTCTTGCTTCTCTTACCGCCGGAGAGTTTGTGTAAACCTCAAGCCCCTCGGCAACGGGATATACGCACGACGCCTGCAAAGCACGCGCGCCCTTGATTTCAACAAGGCACATACGACAGGCACCGATTTCATTAATATCCTTTAAATAACAAAGAGTAGGAATATTAATGTTTGCGGAGCGAGCCGCCTCCAAGATGGTTGTTCCTTCGGGAACACTGACATCTATATTATTAATTTTCAAATTAACCATTACTTACAACTCCCTCCGATTACTCTTTAACAATAGCCTGCTTTTTGCAGCTTGACATACAAACGCCGCACTTAATGCACTTATCCGGGTCAATAACAAAAGGTGATTTAATCTGACCGGAGATAGCGCCGACAGGGCAGTTTCTTGCGCACAGGCTGCAGCCGATACATTTTTCACGCACGATTTTGTAGCGTAAAAGATGCTTACATACACCGGCGGGACATTTTTTGTCCACAATGTGAGCAATATATTCGTCCTCAAAATATCTGAGCGTTGAAAGAACGGGGTTAGGAGCAGTCTGACCCAGGCCGCACAATGCAGAAGCCTTAATGTTCTTAGCCAAAAGCTTTAAGTGATCAAGATCCTCCATTGTTGCCTTACCGTCTGTTATCTTGTTAAGTATTTCAAGCATTCTCCTTGTACCGATACGGCAGGGAGCGCACTTACCGCAGGATTCGTCAACGGTAAACTCCAGGAAGAACTTAGCGATATCAACCATACATGAATCCTCGTCCATAACGATAAGTCCGCCGGAGCCCATCATCGAACCGATGCTTATCAATGAATCGTAATCAATCTCGGTATCAATAAGAGATGCCGGGATACAGCCGCCGGAAGGTCCGCCTGTCTGAGCAGCCTTAAACTTCTTGCCGTTTGGAATACCGCCACCGATATCCTCGATGATTGTGCGGAGGGTTGTACCCATGGGAACCTCAACAAGACCTGTGTTGTTAATCTTTCCGCCAAGAGCAAATACCTTTGTACCCTTGCTCTTTTCCGTACCTATTGACGCAAACCATTCAGCGCCGTTTAAGATAATCTGGGGAATGTTTGCGTATGTTTCAACGTTATTCAAAATAGTAGGCTTCTGCCACAGTCCCTTAACAGCCGGGAACGGAGGTCTGGGACGCGGCTCGCCGCGCTTGCCTTCGATTGAAGTCATAAG
>CAJLYO010000013.1 GCA_905210885.1 uncultured Eubacteriales bacterium
CTCACTGCGTTAATTTTCATAAAACTCCACCTCGGTAATACTTGTGTACTCGTCCGGATTGCCGTTGTAGCCTCTGCCCTCTACTCTTACAAACCGCACTTCTCTTGAAAACATTTTGTAGTTAACAAGCTGTAATGTTGAAGTTGCGTCGCCGGAATAGAATGTATCATAATTAATACCGTCTTTTGAGGTCTTTATGGTAAACTGTGCCGTCCTTTGGTCGCCCTCCATAAATGCAATACCCATGCTGCCGACTTTTTTAACGGAACCAAAGTCGTATTCTATCCAGCATGCACCCGGGCATGACCAGCGTGTGGAAAGGCTGCCGTCAACGGTGTTTTTCGGTCCGTTTAACGGTTCGGGAATATCGCTTGCCGTAACCTTAACCGGCTTTATCTTTTCTTTGCCGAGAGGTACAAGAATTTCGGGCTGCGAATTAAAGTGTATCACATATTCCGAAGGATACATTAAAGGGTCGGCCGGCGTAACCAAAACAGTCGTGTCGCCCGTTACGTTTTCGCTTTGTGTAATTGTAACTTCATGTTCCGACTCGGCGGTAACGGTAAGTTTTCCGGCGTTTTCCTCGGTTACGTTATAGTTATACTCAAGTTTTTCCGGTTTAAAGCCCTCTACGGCTTCGCCGTTTACCTTAAGTGCGGTAAGCTTTGCCGACTCCGGCTCAACTATATCCCCGTCTTCAATTTTCCAATCATCTAAAGCAACAAAGCTGTTATCAAACCTTGCCGGGTTGTATTTTCTGTCGTAATTGACAAATGAAACCGCAAGATTAATGCTGTCGGTCTGCGGAATATGAATTGTCAGCTTCCGTATCCCCTCATTCGGATTCTGCTCCTCTATGACCGGCGATGAAGGCAGCGGCTTTGCGTCCATTACGCTAAACTCCGCGCCGTCCCCCGTCATAATCTCCGCAAGCATCTTTTTGCCGTTAACGGTAAGTATCGCGCTTTTTTTATCCTCGCTTATTTCAATATCCGCTCTGGTATGGGCAAACCAGTACATTTCCGCAGGCTTTTCAAGCTTGATTTCGTCCTGTACAACGGTTCTGTGTCTGTCGCTGTCAAGCTTTATACCGCGTTTAAATTCCGTAACGCCCGTTTTTTCTCTGTCATAGGCATTTGTCATATCTCCTATAGCAAAGCCGCCCCTGTTTTTAAATTCGGTCTTTACTATTTTTGCCGTACCGCCGTATTTCTGCGCATAACCTTCATCGGGATTAAATATAACCGTATTGTGTCCCTCGGCTCTTACGCGGTAGCAGTTGAGATAATTTGGTATATTGTAACTGTCTGAGCCCAAATCCATAAAGAAGTTTTCGCCCATTGCGTCCATAACAAAAGTACCGGCGTCCATATGGTCGTGGCTCTCGCCCGAAAGCGGGTCATCGCAGTGGAAACCCACATATGTGTCGTTTTTGCCCCAGCCGCTGCGCATTACCGCAATTTCGCTTATGGGCATGTATATGTCCACATCCTCGTTATTTTCCGGAGCGCTGCCAAGTTTCGGGTCATAGTACAGCATATCCGCATAGGCGCTTCCCGCCGCCACGGCTTCGCTGTCCATAATCACGGAAATACGTCTTTTCGCCTCGGAATATCTGCCGAAGTGGTTTGCAATATACATCATTTGCGGCGGAACAATTGAGTCGCTTGCGTAGGCATCGTGATAATTAAACATTTTAACGGGACCGTTTACCGCCAAAAGATATTTATCCGTAAGCTTTAATCCCGGTATGTCGTCATACCCCAGCGCCGTGCCTATGCCCGTTTCCAGCGACATTATTGTAAGCGCATAATATTTCATGGCATATTCCCAGTATGACGGACCCTCCTCGTACGCACCCAAAGGCGAAAACAGGCTGAGCGCCCTTCTTATGTCCAAAAGGCACTGCTCCATGGCGCGCTGAGCGTTTATTAAATTCTGACCGTCAAGCTCGTCGACAATTGCCATGGCGCCGCACGAACCAACACCGGAAATTACAAGGCACCAGTTATCCGCCAAATCTCCGCGCCAGTTCCAAGAACGGCTTCTGGGCATATCGTCAAAATCCTCGATAATGGGCGAAATACCCTTGCTTACAATGGCGTCGCGCACAATTTTGCGCTGACTTTCGTCCATCCAGTTATAAAGCCAGTCATAGCCAAGACCCATACCTGTCGCCATAGCGCCCACATCTAAGAAATGATAGGGATTCCAATCCTTAAAGCATGCCGAAGTGTACATTTCAAGCCATGCTCTTTCGGCGTACTTTTCCTCTTTTGATATGTTATACATCAGCGCAAGTGTAATTATACGCTGTGCATTTTCTCTTGTTGCCTCAAGCCTTATGCCGTCCGGCAGATAGTAGCCGGAGGTGGGCTGTGCCAAAAACGTATCAGCCGCTATTTTAAGGTGCTCATAGGCTTTTTTGTATACTTCGTCGCCGTCGGGCGAGAAAACCTGATTTCTTATCGCTTCAAATTTATCCTCCGTCATAACAAGACGGGGGTGCTGATTATTGGGATATCTTGCGGCAAGGAGATTTGCCATTTCCTCGCCGGACATATCGTCAAACATGTAGCTTTCACATATTCTTCTCATAACGTTTGTGTTTTTCTGCCAGTCGAGAATATCGCTCATATCGTCCGCGCTGTATATAATAACGCCGTTTTCCTCTGTGTGCAAAAACAGCCCGGTCATGCTGCACAAGTCGTCAGCAGGTGCATATAAGGCATCTCCGCCGCCGATTTCGCAGGGAACGGAAAGTTCCGTTTCAGCGCCGTTTAAGCTGCATGTTTTGCTGCCTATCCCAAGCACAATTTCCTTATCGTTGTACGAAATATGAGTTGTGTCGTCCGATTCGTTATAGTTTATTTCTGCGCCGATACTGTCGGCAAAAAATCTGACAGGCACCATGTATTTTCCGTTTTTTTCGTAAGGAATTATATTTTTTTCCGCAGAAGTGTACACCTTTTTGCCGTTTTTCAGCGCATTGCTTTTGCCGATATACAGCGCCGATGCATTTTTCATAACGGACTCGGTGTCAATATTCACCGGGCTTACGTATTCGCCGTCTGCCGAACCGTTTCCGCTGTACACATTGATATTATCTATGCAGATACTGCTCTCGCCGGCAGGCTGGCGCAAATGAATACGCAGTATTGCGGCGCTTTTCATTGAAAGCGCATATCCGCTTGCGCGCTTTTTCCCGTTAAAGAACAAATCCATTGTTCCTTCGTCGGTGTCAAAAGACATTGTAACGCGGTAAAACTTGTTAAGGGCATATGATGCCGCGTTTGTTCCGTCCGGCAGCTTTAAATATCCGTCTGCCTCAAAGGTGCACAAAAACGTGTCGTTTCGCGCGGCGTCCATAAACTCAACAAGTTTCTGAACACCGCCGTAGTCTTTAAACATAATGTCAAATTCAAGGGTAAATTTACCGCTTAAAGCCGATGAAAAGTTGATATCGTAATGAATGTCCTTGTCGGTTGTAACACTCATGCGCAGATATTTGTTTCCGCCGGACTCCTCTATTGCATAATCGTTGCCCTTGTCGGTAACGTAATTTACCATTTCCGAAGGTTTGCCGATTTTATATTTTTCAAAGTCCTCTGATACTGCATATGTAACGTTTTCCGCACCTACAGCCAAATTGCCGCGGGGAAACATCATAAAAGCCAACAACATACAAATGATTTTTTTAACCGCAGAGTTCTTAAAACCCATAAAATCCATCCCTTCTTTTCAATAGCTTGCGTAATATCAGTTTGAATAATTTTTTGCGTACGGTTTGATATTTTCAAGATCGCTCCATACAAATGCCTTTACTGTTGTATAAGGCGCTTTAAATTCCGGCGTAAACACAAAAGTTTCGCCATCTGCCTTAGTCGCGCTTACAGGCATTGAATCAAATCCCGTAAGTCTGCCAGAAGCGTCGTACGCCGCCGCAACAATCACTGCATTTTTGCCGGAAATGTACGCGCTTTTTGCGTTAACCTTAATTGTGTTATCCTCCATAATCGGCTGACCGAATTCGTATTTGAAATCCGCGGTGGTAAATGTATAGCTTGTATCGGCTGTGATTTCCGAATCATAACCGCCCTGAACCTTCGGCAGTGTAACAGTGTATTCCGTACCGGGCTTTAACATTTCCTGGGGTATTGCCGTAAGCTTATTCGGCTCGGTCTGGCTCGGATATACCACGCATTTGATTTCGTTATTTTCCGCGTCTTTCAGTATACATTCGATATCCCAGCCGTTACTTGAAACATTGTTTGTTAAAACGATAGGCTGATTAAATTCAAAAATTATTTGATCGTCAAGTGCTGCGGACGCGCCTGCGTTTCCGCTTAAAAGGCTTGCGTTTAAAAGCTTGCACTTGTTGTCGTCAAGGGCATCATAGGCAAAATCCGAAAGATACACCGTAGTCGGATTGTCGCCTGCGGCAATCTGAAAATCAATGCTTCCGGAAAGCACTGCGTTAACGTCGTTTCCGAAATATCTGCCTGTTCCGCTCGCCGGAGTCAGAACCCTTGAAATTCCCTGTTTTTTGTTGTATACATATTCAAAATTAAGAATTTTTCCGGTCGCAGCATTGTAATAATCCGTACCTGCGAGCTTCGGTGCGTCTTTTTGGAAATAGAAAACCTGTTTTACATTGCTTCCGTCAACGTCAAGACTAAAGAAAACCGAAGCATTTTCATCATTTCTTCCGATCCCGAATTTCACAATGCTTGTGGTATCCTCAGGAAGCTGCAGTTCATTTATCAGCTTTCCGATGGTTACCCAGCCGCCCTGCGCATTTATAGCCAGTACATTTTTACCGTCAACTTGTGCGGTTTCAAGGGTGCATTTGTCGCCGCCGTACAAGCGCCACTGCTTTGTGTAATCTGTCACCGCCGAATTATCCGTAACAGTTTCTGGTACCGATGAAAAGTCATCGCTGATAAGGGTTACGGTTCCGATATTCGTTGTGTAATACCTGATATTGTCGATATATGCCGTTTCGGGCTCACCGCCTAAATAGCCGATTTCTATTTTAGTGTAGCCGTCGGTCAGATTTTTCTGCTGTATACCCCAATAATCCTTTGCAAAAACGGAACGGTATGTATTATAGTTTTCCTCGCCATGTTTTTTGAGGTAAAGAAGTGCATATGACTTTTCGGGGTGGTATTCAAGCTTAACGTCATACCACGTATCCGCGTCATACTGCACCATATCTTTTCCGCACAGCTGAACATATCCGTTATTTCTGAAAGCAAAAATATACGAAGCATCGTTGCCGTTAGTTCTCAGACCGCAGCCGAACGAAGATGCGGTGCTGCCCTTCTTTATTGAAAATTCAAACACAAGGTCGTCCGTAATCCAGTTGTCATTTCCGACCGACATAACCGTAAGCCCCGTGTTTCTGTCCTCTCTGTGCATAGCAATGCTTGTGCCGAACTCTGCATCAGACTCAGCCGGTGCAATTGTATTTTTGTCATCTGTATTTCCGAAAGCCGCCTCAAGGAGATATCCCGGCGCTTTCAGCGCCGTTTCAATGCCCGCGGCATCCGTTACACCGTCAAAATTCAAAACTCCGCTGTCGATTGCCCCGTCCGCGTGCGCACAAAAAGGCGCCGAACAGCAAAGAACAGCAATTGCGAGTATTACCTGCATAATTTTTTTCATATTATACACCCTCCACACTTAAAAATATTTCTGCGGCAAAGCGCAAATCCGCGCACTTTGCCCTTTCTTTATTTCATAATAACACAATGTTTAACGTTTTACAAGGCTTAAATGCAGATATATTCACAAAATCATTAATATATTTTATTAATTTTGCACAATTATGTACAAATTTTACCTATTTTTGATATCTGAAATAAATTTTGAAACAGTTTTTAAAGCAAAAATATGCGGCTTTTATTGAAAACGTTTTACAAAACATTTGTGGCAAATGTTATAATTAATACGCAATTTTCACACCAAAATTTGGCATTATGCTCAAGTCGGGACATTTTGCATAAAAAAAGACACCCTGTGTCGGGTGTCTTGACAGGCCTATAGTCTGCGGCAGTTAATTATCTTATTATCTGTATTCCCAAAATATTACAGAGATTTTCAACAAGCTCGGTATTATCGCCGTAAGAAATTATATAATGCTGGCACATAACGTTTTGTGCAAAGCTTTCAACCTTGCTTACATTTAATATGCCCTCGGAAAGCTCGCCGAACGCCGCAGGCATAACAGTCACCTTTCCGTCAACAACCTCCGCCGGCACATAATCGGGCACGCCTGCCAGCACTCTGTCGGTGAAAAACTCGTAAAACTCAAGATAAAATGCGCACTGCCCCGTAAGATACTTAACCATAAGCTGTGTAATGTTTCCCAGCGAATCGTTTTCCTGAATCGTGCAAAGTTTCTCTTCATCGGAAAGAAGCATGAATATCGGCGCCGGAGGGAAGCCTAAAAGCTTTTTCATTCCGTCCACATCTTTTAACGAAACGGCGTCGTAGCCTCTCTCGTCGCATATTTCTTTAACCGCAAGGTAATAACCTGCCGCGGTTTTCATGCTTTCGGGATTTGCGGGTTTTAGAAAATCCCACTTCGACATGCATCTGTCAATTACGGCTTGCTTTTGCTCATCGGTTATTTTCTGATATCTTTGCTGAATTTCAAGCATTTCAAATGTTTCGATTTCCGCGCCTATTTCACGCTTTAACGAGCCGCCGTCATAGAGCGTACCGTAAAGATTCATATCGCGGTAGCCTGCCATGCCTGCTTTTGCATGACGAAGCTTTTTTGCGGCATGCGCCGCTTTTACAAAGTTTACAACCTTGTCGGTCTTTGACTCAAGTCCGACAATATCGTACACATACTTAAATGTATATCCTAAGTCATAAAACGTTTTTCTTATTGCGGTTGTTCCTGCCTGGTCGGCGGTTGTGACCAGTCTGTCCCCCTCAACCCAGCCGCAAAGACCCCAAAGCACCATAGGTTTTTCGCGGAAATGCTCTGTTACTTTTACAACGGCATGAGTCGGAATCCACCCTGCTATGCAAACAACTATCGAATCAAAGTCCTGCCCTTTAAGCTGTTCAATTGCGTTATTTATATCCTTTTCCTCATAATCGTCCGTAATGGGATAGACCGAAATTAAGAAATGCGCTTGGGAAAAAGGTGTCTACCACCCATGCGGTTTAAAAATCAAGAATCGTTTTGTCCCCGTAAACGCGTTTCCAGTCGCTGTCAAAGCCTTTAATTGCCGCGTCCGTCATGGGATGCGAAATCAAGGTTTTCATTATATCCGCCGAAACCGTCACGCTTTGGCAGCCGCAGAGCGCGCATTTATGCACTTGCTCGGCGTTTTTAAAGCTTGCCGCAAGCACCTTGCAGTCAAGGCCGTAATTATCAATCAGTTCAACAATCTGTGCAACAACGTCCGTGCCGTCGCCGATTATATTGTCAAGGCGGTTAACGTACGGAGCAACAAAGTTTGCGCCTGCCTTCGCCGCGATAAGCGCCTGTGCCGGTGTAAAGATTGCGGTCATTGTTACGCCGATGCCCAGTTTTTTAAGCTCTGCCGTTGCCTTTAAGCCTTCCTCGCCGATAGGTATTTTAACATAAAGTTCTCCGCCGAGTTCCTTTTTAAGAAGCTGCGCTTCTTCAACGATTTTTTCGGCTTTTGTCTGAACCGTCTGGACATGAAGCATTTTTTCCGCGCCTATAATGCTGCGTATTTCCTTGACAAGCTTCCAAAAATCAGTATTTTCCTTTGATATTATCGACGGATTTGTAGTTACGCCTGCCAACGGATAAAATTCATTGCAATGCTTAATTGCTTCAATGTCGGCAGTATCAAGAATGTATAACATAATTTTTTCTCCTTTATTAATTCATAAGCAAGTCCACAGCGCAATACCGTCTGTAAACATGTGTATAATCCTGTCCGGACGGTTCAAAGCTCTTTACGGTTTTTATCAGTTTTACCGCGTCTTCGACGGACTTAAACGCGCCCGTACCCACGCCTGCAAAAAATTCCGGACAAATACATGACGTTTATCTCTGCTGCTGAAGTGTGTAGTGGATATCATCAGCCTTTTCCTCGTCCGTAAACTTACGTTTTGTATCGATAACCTCACCGTTATTCCACTTTCTGTCGCCAACGCTTTCCGTTGTTCCCATAACCGTTACGTTAACCTGTCTGCGGCGTGCGATAACGTGATCCCAATCGATGAAATAAACATGTGCAAACTTTCCGCCGTCAAGCACTCCGTCCTTGATTGTCATTGTTTCGCTTCTTCCGAAGAAGCAGCTGCGAAGATGACCGTCGGTGTTCATGCTTGAGTAGTCGCCGGGTTCGTCAACGAATCTTCCGTACTTTGCATGAATCGGACCGGGGTGGCGGTACTGATGCTCCTCGGCAAAATCCGGAATCATTTTGCGCATAATGTCCAGCAAATCATGCTGTAAAAATTCCAAATCAAATGAATCGATATCATGCGAGCACTCCTGAACCATAACGGAGCATGTTGTGTGATGCGAAACAATGCTTACCGTTCCGTTTTTTACACCGGACGCTTCAACGATTTCGTTGATTTCCTTTGAAATGTCATGAAAAGTCGGAATCCATCCTCTTGACTGCAGTTCAATTTCCTTTTGAAATACTTTGTAATCCATTTTTAAAAACTCCTTTATTTTATTTTATTTTTTATTTAATCTTTCTCCGACCGCACCGCCGGGATGAATAAGAGCAAACTGCTCGCTTTTATAGCCGGTTTCCTCAATAAGCGCGGTCTGAAGCAGATGAAAAATCACTCCCAGCGCAGTTGATGAAGTTGTGCCCTGCGCGTTATACCTGTCAGTTTCGCGGTTAACATGCTGCTTTAAAACGACATCTGCACTCAATGCAAGCTCAGATTCCGTATTCTGGGTGATTGTTATTATTTTCACCCCTTTCTTTTTGCAGATTTCCATAATAGGAAAAAGCTCTTTTGTTTTACCTCCGCGCGATGCCAAAATGCAAACATCATCTTTTTGCAGAAAACCCGTTGCACCGTGCACTGCCTCGGCAGGAGAGATAAACCGCGCCGGGCGCTCGATGCAGCACATAAGATGTGCAAAGTGACGGCACATTATCCCGGAATGACCGCATGCCGAAGCCCCGATGCGCGGCGCATTTTTCAAAAGCTCAACCGCTTTTTCATATGCGCTCTCATCAAAAAAGCTCTCCATTTCGCGGATACACTCCGATTCGATTTTAAATACGTCCCTCATAAGGACAAATGTTTCTTTATTCATATAACACACCTCAGTAAAGCTCGTCCCCCGCCGCCTTAGGCAAAGGGGAGTTGATCTCATGCGCTCTGATGCTTGCAGAATTTCCTTTCTTTTCACTTTTCGCGTTTGAAAGGCCGGCGTATGTCAAGACTGACAACGAATAAAAGGCTGATTTTTCAGCGTTTTGAGCGGGTTCGGATATCGCATCGTCTGCCTAGGCAACCTTTTACACATTTTAACGCCTCTTTCTGTTTCGTTTTATTCCATTATATGTTTCGTTTTGTTTCTTTTTAAATATATCACATATTACGGTTTTTGTCAATATAAATATGCCGCAGTTGACATTTTTCTGTGTTAATGATATGATACATACAGATAGACAGGAGGGCTTTATATGCAATTAACGCTAACGGAACGCCGCAATAAAATTATTGAGCTCATAAATGAAAAAGGACGCGTGAGCGTCAATGAGCTAAGCAAGCTGTTTAATATATCGGTAGTCGTAATCCGCGCCGATTTATCCGAGCTTGAAAAACAGGGGCTTTTGGCGCGTGTTCACGGCGGCGCAATCACAAGCTACAAATCGTATTATAACATGAACCTTATGCAGCGGCTAAATACGAATACAATCGAGAAAAGCGCCATAGCAAAAAGAATCAGCGAATCGGTTAAGGATTCCGACACGCTGATTATGAATGCGGGCACTACCCCGATTTATGTTATGAGGGCAATATGCGACAAAAAAGTGACGATTGTTACAAATTCGATCGCTCTTGCTTTGGAAGGCGCCCCAAACCCGAATTTCAAAATAATTCTGCTCGGCGGAGATGTTGACAGCAATTATCAGTTTACATACGGAGGTTCCGCATTAAACGAGCTTGACAGGTATACTGCCGATATGTTTATTCTGTCGGTAGACGGCATAGACCTTAACAACGGAATTTCCACGTTTTATCATCATGAAGCGGAAATCTGCAGAAGTATGATGAACCGATGCCGCCGCACCGTTGTTGTGGGAGATCACAGCAAAATAGGAAGAATTGCATTTGCAAAAATTTCGGATATAAACCGTGTCGACGCAATTGTAACGGATTGTTTCACCGATAAAAGCGCATTTCAAAAGCTTAGAAAAAAAGGCATAGATGTAATCGAGGCAATATAATTAAAGACCCCCCGCCGAAATCACAATGTTTTCGGCGGGGGGTCGCAAGTGCCGCAGCGCGGAAAAATTCGCCTTTTAAAGCCGCACAAAGTACAGCTATTGTTTGCCTAAGTATCTGCGCAGGTCAGGCGCGGCGTCAGTGCCTGCGCGCACACCCATTTTGTACATTATATCAAGCTTTTCCGGACTTTTTTCCGTTCTGCCGTATGTGATTTTCCCCTCCGGAGCAATAACGAACACTTTTCCGCTTTTTTCTGCCTCCCAAAGACGTTTTAGGCATGCATTGTAATTTACATATCTTGTGTTTACCGCACGCACAAACTCCGGATAATTTTTATAGTGCCGTGTAATCAGCTTAAGCGCCTTTGAGGGGCGTTTTTCATATCCGCGCTGACGCGTCAGCACAACGATATTTTTTTCGCACCCTTTTTTCAAAGCGCGTTCAAAGGGAATCGAATCGGCAATTCCGCCGTCCATATACCGCTTGCCATTGATTATAATGGGAGGAAACAAAATCGGCAGTGCACAGCTTGCCTTTAAAACGTTAAAACACTTATCCTCCGCAGTAACCGGCAGATACTCCGCAAGCCCGGTCTGCATGTTTGTTACAGCTGCCTCAACCTCGCCGTTAAAATTTTCAAACGCCTCAAAATCAAAGGGAACGTGAATATTCGGAATGTCCTCAAAAACAAATTTAAGATTGTAATAGCTTTTGTTGCTTCTGTCCGCCATATGGCGCAGTCCCATGTATCTTTTGTCGTGCATGTACCGCATGTCAACTTCATAATTTCTGCCGCGCTGCCCCGAAACATAGGAGGTTCCGCTGCAAATCCCGGCAGATACGCCTATTACGTAGTCTGCTTTTATGCCTTCATCGCATAAAACGTCCAAAACGCCGCAGGTAAAAAGCGTCCTGCTTGCGCCGCCTTCAAGAATTAAGCCTGTTTTCATAATTCATCACCGAAATAATTTTAGCGCAAATATTCTTTTTTGTCAATCGCGAAAGCCATTTAACACTCTTTCGGCTTCTCACGTTTGCATTTAATCGTTGGCATAAACCCAATAAACATCCAAATTCGGCACACCGTTATCTTTAACTTTATACATAGTCATTAATGTTTTCTGCAGCTTATTGCTCCAGGTGTATTTTGCCATATAAACAATATCGGCACCACCGTCCGCTTTTATCAAAATACCGTCCATTGTTTCGCCCAAGTATGTTTCAAAAGGTTCAAACTCAAAATCTGCGGTAACAATATCATCGGCTTCAAATACAAATTCAAAAGTTCCTGTTCCGTCATTTCTGAATTCAACATTCCACCTTTTTGCTCCGTTCGGTACGCGGCTTCCTATTCCTAAATATTTCCATTTTCCTATAAACCTTGCAGATACTTGCGGTTTTGTTTCTTCAGCTTTTAAAACGGGTATCGGTTCTTTTGAAAAAACACATTCATCATTAAAAGATATTGTTTTAAGTATATCGGGAACTTCCTTCTTAAGCTCAGAATATTTTTTTGCCGTATTTTCAGAGAATTGCACATCTGTCGGATATGTAACAATTATATTATACGAGCCGATATTATGCACTTCGACACTTCCCAAGATTTCATAATCGGGAAAATTCAAATAGTCTTCTGTTTCGTCAAGTAAATCAACTGAAAACAGCCAGCCGCCGTTTGTTTCTTCCCGGCTTGCTTTATCGTAAAAGCTCAATTTATAATTGTTATGTTCTTTTTCCGTAAGCTCATGAAAACAATCTTTTTCCCACGATACCGGTATTTCCACAGTGTAATATTTTGTACTGACAACTGATGTTTTTTGTTCTTCCGCAGCCGAAACAGTGTCATGAACTTTATCCGGCGGATTATCTTTTTCCGCATTATTAGTATCAGAACTTTTGCATCCGGTCAAGTTAAATGCAATTACGAAAATAAAACATAATAATAACTTTTTCATAATGTCCTCCTGCAATAAAAAGTGCGCCAACCATAGCTGACGCACAAAAAACGCAAACTCCGATTGTCGCCAAGCAAACTTTACGCCGAAAAATATTATATACAACAAATCCGAACCCGTTATCAGCCGATATAAGGTTCGGATTTTTAATATTTGGTGCGGATAAGAGGACTGTTACTCTTTTTAAGGGAGTGCCCTATATCGCACCTTTTATCTCTAAACTTTTGATTCCTATTAACTTGCATCCTTAGTATAACATAAATCCTCTAAGATTTCAACAGTTCCAACAAATTTGTAGTAGATATTTATATCCTGATAAGTTTCGCCCTGATATTCGTACTTTTCGCCAACTTCAATTCGCTCTATAAGCTCATGGAGAATCTCGTAGTTGAGTTCTTTAATACCAATATACTTTTCAATTAAGTTTACAAAGTCTATGGCATTATCCTTTGACTTGTGGTATTCGTTAAGCTCACCTTCTATTCTTGATGCTTCGGCTTTTAATTCTGCTTGTTCTTCTTCATATCCTGCAAGGAGTGATGCCATTCTCTTGCTTGATAGATTTCCTAAGACTGAATTTTCATAAGTCTTTTTAATCAGGAGTTCAAGCTCGCTGATTCTCTTGTTTGCTTTTGCAAGCTTACGCTGATTGTCTTTGGTTTCTGCCATAATCTTTTGCTCATTGCATTTAAGTGCCGCTTTGTATAGGGCATCTCTGTCGGTTTTGAGCATCATAGTCTTTGCATAGATGTCTGCAAGGACTACATCATATAGCTCGTCATACCTTATGTAATGAGATGGGCAGTATTTTTTACCCTTTAAGTTATATGTATTGCACACATAAGACTTGGTCGTATTGGAGAAGACCAAGGCTTTTTTACAATCCATACATTTTATTATCTTTGCAAAGATTTGAGTTTCGCCTGTTTTGGTTTCTCTTGACCGACTTTCAAGAAGTTTTTGTACCTCATCAAAGGTCTGCTTATCAATTATCGGCTCATGGGTGTTTTCTACCACAATCCATTCATCTTTTGGGACATCCCTGAACTTCTTTGACTTAAAAGGCTTTTCTTTTCTGTGATTTACCATATTGCCTATGTAAACTTCGTTTATAAGCATATCGCCCACAGTATCATCGCACCAATAACATTCGTCATCGTGTGCAGTCATAGCAGAATAATGATTCATTCCCTGAGCTTTTGCATAGGCGGCAGGAGTAGGGATTTTTTCTTCGTGAAGGGTTTTTGTTATTTTCCTTTTTCCATAGCCTTGCTTTGCCAAGTCGAAGATGTGTTTTACAATATGTGCAACCTCTTCATCAATTATAAGATGATGCTTGTCCTTCGGGTCCTTTTTGTATCCATATGGTGCTTTACTGCCGAGGAACCAACCTGATTGTGCTTTTGTTTTGTATGCCGATCTTGTCTTTTCAGATATATCTCTTGGATACATGGCATTATACATATTCTTAAAGGTTGCAATTTGTTGATAACCATTTAAGTATGTATCAATGCCATCATCTATTGCAATAAACCGGATGCCTCTTGCTATGAAAATATCTTCGTAATACAGATTTGCCTGAACATCATTTCTGCCAAGTCTTGATAAATCTTTTACGATTATGCAGTTGGCATTTCCTTCATCGATATCTTTCATCATTTCCTGAAATGCCGGTCTTTCAAAGAATACTCCCGATTCGCCGTCATCTACAAATTCCTTACGGATTATAATGTTATTTTTATTGGCGAAATCTGTTGTTTTCATTCTTTGGGTTTCTATGCTTATACTTTCTGCATTTGCTGAACGCTTATCTTCTTTGGATAACCTTAGATATAAATTTGCTATCCATACCGTTTCTCTTTTTGCCATTTGAATTCTCCTTTCTCTTAAGGGAAACGGCTGTGTAAATGCCATAGTAATTATACCATATAACCCGGCCGTTATCCAGATAAATCACCGAAGTTCTTTAAGAAACTTCACGGCTTATGATGTTATTTACTCTGTCCCTTAAGGATATTTCCTCACCGGCGAAGTGGGATGTTGTCCTGAATATCTTATTACCGATTTCGTAATAGATATTGAGGTTTCCATCCACATACGCTCTTTTGAAATTATCAATAGGAGTGTCGCCGGGCTTTATTCTTTTATAAATAAGATAGTAACTTGGAAGAATAATTTTCTTCATATAACCATCCTTTCCTTATACAAGCGAGATGAGCCACCAAAGTGTTACAATGACAGCCGGTGCACACAGGATAATCGCTCCCGATATTTGAAACACTCTCAGCAAAATCTGTTTCATATGTTTGTCTGCCGATGTATAAATGTTATCCTCAATTTTATAAAATGATGATTTTACATCTCTTATGGTTTCGTCGATTTTGCTTCTCTTTTCGGAGGCAAGGTTGTCAACCTTGCCTCCGATAACATCTAATCTGCCGAGTATTTCATCAATCAGATCAGATTTCTTTTTCTGATTAAGCTGCTTGGATTCTCTGATATCTATACTCATTAGTCGTATCTCCTTTCTTCATTCCATAATTTCACTGATGGAATTTTCTTGGCTTCTTCGACAGCGTGTGCATACACACCATCTATGTATTCCTGAGGCCACTCATATTCATTTGCTAATAGCATAAATAATTGTGTTACTGATACAATATCCTTAAACTGCAATTTTGCAATTCTGTCGCCAAGTCTGTTAATCATTCCTTCAAGTGTTTTTGAAAGTATTTCGCCGAAATAATTTTCATTATGTTTAAGGTGTAAGTGCAGTACATAGAACTGAACTGCCTTCTCATAGAATTCACTCATGGAACTGCATTCCACAGTTTTCATTAAGCATTCTGCCTCAGCCTGAAGCTTTGGCTCTATACTAAAACTAACTTTTGTTTTAGCCATTTTACATTCCTCCCATCTTGATACCTAAAGCTTGCTTTTTCTGTGCCAGCTTTACATATTCTTTTTTGTCCATACTATATGGTCGCCTGCGAGATTCCTGTCTGTTCTCTTCCTGACATCGACCTTCAAATACCTTGCAGATATTGAAGACTAATTCGCCGATGACATTATCTATATTATTACTTTCTACGCTTTTCTCGCTTGCCGCAGAAATGATTTGATTTCGTATCTTATTAAATTCTCTGTTATCGCAAAGCTTAGGGAAATCAATTTCATCTTCCTGATAGTAACCCATAATTCTGCCTTGTATGTTACACCATTCTTTATAGAATGCTGCAACGTTCTTATCCTCTGACAGCTTTTTGTATATGCTGTTTACAATCTCTTTCTGTTCCTTTGACAGATATGAATACACTTTTTTACCTTTATAGGTTTGCATTTCGTCTGCCAATTGATTAAAGAGAGTATTGATTTCGGTGTTTGGTTTCACCTTGAAATCTGTTTTCAATTCCCGTATTCGTTCCTTGGATTTCTCAACTAACTTCTCACGCATTTGAGTTTTCTCATCGTATAGATGATATAACTCATCTCTGCATATTTCTCTTACCATACAGGATTTCATTTGTTCAATCCCGTGTTTAGTTAAAAAACCACCACCCGAAGCAGAATACACTAGCATGTGTATGTGTGGGTGGTGGTCTTTATTATGGAATGCTGCATACCATCTTAAGTCATTAAGTGGTATCTTATATATTTTAGCTATGTCTGCCTGCTTGGACTGAATAAGCGTTTGCCACGCTCTTGCATTATCATATCCAAACCTTGTTGCATCCTCTCTTGTAAGAGATAACATTGGCAACCAAACATTACATTTAAGCTCTTTTAATTCTTCTAAAACCTCGTTCAGATTCAGGTCAGTTTTATTTGAAAACAAACCGTGAGTTCCGAACTTTTCTACCTTTGGCCTTGTTGCAATGTAGTTGGCATTGATGACTACTTTGTTATTAATAGACTTGTCCACACCTATACGTCTTGCTATGTACCCGGCTTTACCTGCCGCCCTGCCGCCTTTAACATACGGACTTTTGAAAACTACTGCGACTGACATAAATTTTCCTCCTTTCTTCAAAGTACCACTTTTGCATCTCTTGTTTTCTTGCTATACCTGCATTTGCAAGATATTGGATGCTCATTTAGCACCAATTTTTGAAATCTTCCCCTGATAGAGAATCCCACGAACGGCACTGCCGGTCGGTGTTTGAGGGCAACGGGATGCCGTTAGAGCACCGTGCCTTTATCCTGCTTACTTTTATTAAGCGGATATTTCTCAAATTAAAGAGTTCTTTTTCATACTTTTCACATCCTTTCAAAATAAAAAACCTTCGAACCATTGACTTTCGGGGAGAGAGATGATATAATCAAGAAATAAAGGAAGAGCAACTTTATTTCTTGGTGAGTATAGTTTAACATAATCAAAAACTTTTGTCAAGACATAAAATGTTATAATTATATTTCTTTAATTTTGAGGTGAGAAAATATGAATTTACGAGTTGAATTTATCGGAGAAAAAATTATAATTCATACAGAAAAAAAGGCAGTTGAACATCAACTTGGAACCATAACTTGTATGATATCTGCAGGTGAATGTGATGAACTTTTACAGTTTTTAGATGCTCAAAAAGATTATAAAAAGTTAGAAAAGTATGCTATTAATTTTTTAGATAAGTGTTTTTACAGCAGAGAGAAAATTTCAAAAATAAATGGATATATGCTTTGCGATAGTGATTTAAATTTAAGCAATAAAAACTATATTTCAAATAAAAAAGTGAGCGGAAGAATGCTTCAGGGAAAAGCAGATTTAGTTGTTTCAGATATTTATTTAATTGATTCACTAATTGATTTAATTAATCTTGAAATGATGTATGCAGTTATCAATGATATGCCGATTAACAAATGCAAGAATTGTAATAAATATTTTGTTGCCGGCAATGCCGCAGCTCTCTTTTGCGACAGAATTTATACAGAAGATAAGACTTGCAAACAGTTCGGCGGGAAGAAATCTTTTGTTGATAAATTAAAAAAAGACGAGGCACTTTTAAGATACGAAAAAGTGTATCAGGCAACATACTATCGCTTGCGAAAAGCAGAAACACAATCTGAAATAGATGTATTAAATA
>CAJLYO010000014.1 GCA_905210885.1 uncultured Eubacteriales bacterium
CCTGCCGTTAAAACTTTTGAGGATTACGGCTGCGAAGACCCCGACCCGGCAGAGGACGGTATTTGGGTTCCCGGTGTTCCGGTTCTTGTAGAATCACTTCTTACAAAGATTAACTGCGCAGAGTGGCTCTCGGGACTTATCCTTGACGGTATAGTAGCCGGTGTCGGTGCTGTTTTGGGCTTCGTTCCTCAGATGCTTGTACTGTTCTTACTCCTTGCATTTTTGGAGGCTTGCGGTTACATGGCACGTATCGCGTTCGTGCTTGACCGAATTTTCAGAAAGTTCGGTTTGTCCGGTAAATCATTCATTCCTATGCTTATAGGTACAGGCTGCGGTGTTCCCGGTATCATGGCATCGCGTACCATTGAAAACGATCGTGACAGAAAGATGACAATAATGACGACAACCTTTATCCCCTGCGGTGCAAAGGTTCCCTTTATCTCGATGATTGCCGGCGCTATATTCGGCGGTTCGGCTTGGGTTGCTACTTCGGCTTACTTCGTAGGTATGGCTGCAATTATAATTTCCGGTATCATGCTTAAGAAAACAAAGATGTTTGCCGGTGACCCCGCTCCTTTCGTTATGGAGCTTCCGGCATACCACATGCCCACACTGCTTAATGTTTTGAGAAGTATGTGGGAACGCGGCTGGTCATTTATCAAAAAAGCAGGTACAATTATATTGCTCTCAACAATACTTGTATGGTTCACTTCGTACTTCGGTTTCGTTGACGGATCGTTCGGAATGCTGTCTGAGGATCAGCTTGATATGAGTATTCTTGCTAAAATCGGCGGCGCTATAGCTTGGATATTCAAGCCTCTCGGCTGGGGTACATGGCAGGCAGCGGTTGCTTCGATCACCGGTCTTGTTGCAAAGGAAAATATCGTTGGTACAATGGGTATTCTCTACGGCGGAAGCGGTACGGTTTATTCAAATCTTGCTCAGGCTTTCACGGGAATCACCGGTTATTCCTTCCTTGTATTCAACCTTCTTTGCGCACCTTGCTTTGCCGCAATCGGCGCAATCAAGCGTGAGATGAACAATGCAAAGTGGACATGGTTTGCAATCGGCTATCAGTGCGGATTTGCTTACTTGATTTCCTTCATTATAAATCAGCTGGGCGGCTTGTTCACAGGTAACGTAAACGTTATAGGTCTTATCTTTGCGGTTGCCGGAATTGCTTTGATAGTGTATATGCTGTTCAGACCGTACAAAGAAGCAACAACATTTGATAAAAACGTTAAGGTAAATGCATAATTATCTTTATCACACCCAAACAGCCGTTTGGGTGTGATGCATATTAAAGGAGGTTTTAAGCATGACATGGATAATCAATAACATCGGTACAATTTTTACACTTGCCGTCTTGACAATTGCGGTAATCTTGATTATAATGTATATGAGAAAAAATAAGCGCATGGGCAAGACCTCCTGCGGCTGCGGCTGTAAGAACTGTGCTATGCGCGGAACATGTCACGGTCAGAAGTGACTTATTATACGAAAGGGTGTTGTTTTATGAAAATTCTTGACTGCATAAAAAATGAAAAGCTTTTGTGCTTTGTGGGAGGAATTGCTGCCGCTACATACGGTGTTAAGGCGCTCAAAAGCGAAAAAACAAGAAAGGCATGCGTAACAGGGCTTGCAAAATGCATTAAGCTGCAAAATGATGCCCGCGAGGCGTTTGAAAACATGCGTGAAGAAGCGCAGGATATTTGCTGCGATGCAAAAAAAGAAGCTGCCGAGCAATAAAAGAGGGTATGCCAGGTGAAATATAAAATTGTATATAATTCACAGGGAAGGCTTCGTCTGCGTTTAGGCAGCGGAGCTTTTTCAAAAGAACAGGAAAACAGTGTTGTTTCGATTTTAACATCGGTAGACGGAGTTGTGTCGGTTGAGGCAAAGTGCGTTAACGGCGGTATACTTGTTTATTATGCCGGTGACGCTCTGGAGCGTGTGCTTTACGCTGTTGATAGTATGAAACGCAGCGACTTAAAGAATATGCCCCTTACTTCGGCGCAGCTTATTGACGTTGAGTTTAAGAAAGATCTGTTTAAAATTATACGCAAGCGCCTGCTTACAAAGCTGTTTTTGCCGTCGTTTTTGACATTCCCGCTTACGGTTTACAGAGCATTGCCTTTTATAAAAGAAGGGCTTTCAAGCCTTGCACGAGGCAGACTTAACGTAAGCGTTTTGGACGCGGTTTCCATAAGTGCCTCCATTTTGAGCGGTTCTCCGTCTACGGCGTCGTCTGTTATGACGCTGCTTAACATTTCATCGCTGCTTGAAGGCTATACGCGAAAGAAAGCGAAAAATGCACTGTCTGACAGTCTGTCGCTTAATATTGAAAAGGTATGGAGAGTAAACGGCGAAGAGGAGGAGTGTATTCCTCTTGCCATGGTTTGCCCCGGCGATATAATTCGTGTAAGAAGCGGAAGTATGATACCGGTTGACGGAAACGTTAAAAACGGAACTGCTGAGGTAAATGAAGCCTCCATGACCGGTGAATCGGCGGCACAGCTTAAAACAGACGGAATGAGCGTGTATGCCGGTACGGTGGTTGAACAGGGCGAAATTGATATAGAAGCCTCGAAACTTCCGGATGACAGCAGAATACACAATATTATCGAGCTTATTGAAAATTCAGCCGAGCTTAAATCAGGTGTTCAGACCAAGGCAGAAAATTTTGCGGACAGTCTTGTTCCGTTCAGCTTTATTACAAGCGTTGCCGCTTATCTGGTAACAGGAAACCTTACAAAAGCGCTTTCTGTTTTAATGGTTGACTATTCCTGTGCCATAAAGCTTTCGACACCGATTTCCGTAATTTCGGCAATG
Source organism: uncultured Eubacteriales bacterium (assembly GCA_905210885.1). GTDB lineage: Bacteria > Bacillota > Clostridia > Monoglobales > Firm-18 > CAJLYO01. The sequence goes on from CAJLYO010000014.1 coordinate 2,833, forward strand.
AAAGAGGCAACAAACTACGATATTATGGTAAAGGGCGGCAGATTTTTGGAAAACTACGCTTTTGCCGATACCATGATGTTTGACAAAACGGGAACACTTACCGTTTCATGCCCCAATCTTGCAAAGGTTATTGCTTTTGAAGGGTACAACGAGGACAGAATTTTAAGAATTGCCGCATGTCTTGAGGAGCATTTTCCCCACAGCGTCGCAAAGGCAATTGTTAAAGCGGCTGAGGATAAAAAGCTTGAACACCGTGAGGAGCATGCGGAGGTTAAATATATCGTGGCGCACGGCATAGCTTCGGATTTAAACGGTGAAAAGGCGATTATAGGAAGTGCCCATTTTGTAATCGACGACGAGAAAATACCGGTTACCGACGAGCAAAGGGAGCTTGCGGCTCAGCTCGGTGAGAAATATTCAATGGTTTATCTTGCAATAGGCGGAAAGCTTTGCGGTATACTTTGCATAGAGGACCCCATAAGGGAAAATGCCGGAGCGGTTATAGAAAAGCTTAAAAACGAAGGCTTTTCCGACATTATAATGATAACGGGCGACGGTGCGGCAACTGCGTCAAGCGTGTGCCGCGAGCTTGGAATAGACAAGTATTATGCAAAGGTACTTCCCGAGGACAAGCTTAATATTATTGAGGAAATCAAGAAAAAAGGTCATAAGGTCGTTATGGTCGGCGACGGAATTAACGATTCACCGGCTCTTGCCGCGGCGGACGTGTCGGTGGCTATGAAGGATGCCTCGGACATTGCGCGGGAAACAGCGGATATTACGCTTTTATCCTCAGACCTTGAAAAACTTATTGTTCTCCGCGATTTAAGCTGCGCACTCTTTAAACGGATTCATTCAAACTATCGGTTTATAACCGTTTTCAACAGTGTCCTGCTGCTTTTGGGCTTGTGCGGAGTTATATCCCCGGTTTCAAGCGCCGTTTTGCATAATATGTCAACTATGGGCATTTGCCTGCAGAGCATGCGTCCCCTTCTTTCGGAGGAGGAAGAGAATAATTATAAAGGGTAAGCCGTTATGGCTTACCCTTTATAATTATGCGGTGAAAATCCCGTTTTTTTCTTAAATGTTCTTATAAAGTTGGCGTATGAATTAAAGCCGGAATAGTTTGCCGCCTCGGTTACCGTTGCGCCGTTTTGCAAAAGTTCTATTGCCTTCATTATTTTCAGCCTTAAAATGTACTCTCCCGGCGCTATGCCGAAATTATCTTTAAAAACCGTGTACAGTTTTGTTTGACCTATTCCGAATTTTTCCGAAATGTCCTTAAGGCTGACGCCATACTCTGCGTTTTCATACACGTACTTTAAAATATCCGAAATTTGTCCCGGCTTTTTTTGCGGAGCCGCATCGCTCGAAGGAAGCTTTGATAAAATGCGGAGTATGGAAAATGCGTAAAAAACCGCATCAGCTTCATAATAGTTGCTGCGGCAAATTTCCGTGCCCTTGTTAAAAAGAAATGTAAGTTCTTTTATTTGTTCAGCATTCGGCTTAAAATGCAGATATCTCTTATTTTGAAAAACGGAAAACATATCCCCGGCAAATTTTGCACGCTCAGAAAACATTTTGTCTTTAATTGTCAGCAGACAACGTTCAAACGGCGTTACAGACGGCATAATCCTGTGAAAGGAAAACGGCGCAAACATAAACATATCGCCGATATTCGCATTAAAAATTTCAAATTCCGTTTCAATACGCACATTGTTGCTTAAAACAAGATAAAACTCATAATAATCGTGGAGATGATACTGAAAAACCTCCTCTGATTTTACGTGATTCATAAAGATATAATCGCGTGACATTACTCGTCAACCCCTTCGGCGCGGCTGTTGTAGAGCATTGTGTAAAATCCGTTTTTCGCCAGAAGTTCGCCGTGAGTGCCCTGTTCAATAATGTTACCGTCCTTCATAACCAGTATAACGTCTGCCTCGCGGATTGTGGACAGCCTGTGGGCAACAATAAAGCTTGTTCTGCCCTGCATCATCTTTGCAAAAGCTGCTTGAATGCGGAGCTCTGTTCTTGTGTCGATTGACGATGTTGCTTCGTCAAGTATAAGCATAGGCGGCAGACAAAGCATAACCCTTGCAATGCATAAAAGCTGTTTTTGACCGGCTGAAAGCTCCGTTCCGCATTCTCCTATAACGGTGTCGTATCCTTTCGGCAGCCTTTTTATAAAGGAATGAGCGTGCGCCTCCCTCGCCGCGGCGGTAATCTGTTCGTCTGTTGCGGACGGATTTCCGTATGCGATATTTTCGCGAACCGTGCCGCTTTTAAGCCATGTATCCTGCAGCACCATGCCGATATTGCGGCGAAGTGAGCTTTTCGTAACGTTTCTTATATCGTGACCGTCGACTGAAATGCTGCCGCCGCAAACGTCATAGAAACGCATAAGCAGATTGATAAGCGTTGTTTTTCCGCAGCCTGTGGGTCCTACAATTGCAATTTTCTGTCCCGGCTTTGTGGTAAGAGAGATGTTTTTCAAAAGCGGACGCTCCGGGGTGTAGCTGAATGATACGTTGTCAAGGCTCACTGCACTTCCGTTTTTCAAAACCAAAGCTCCGGGAGCGTCCGGAATTTCCTCTTTTTCGTCAAGCAGACTGAAAATGCGCACCAGTGAGGCTTTTGCATTCTGCAGCTCGGTTATTACTCCGCTTATTTCGTTAAACGGCTTTGCATACTGGCTTGCGTAGCTTAAAAATACGCTTAGCTGACCTATCGTAATTCCGCCGCCCACCGCAAGCATTGCACACAGCAAACACACTGCCGCATAAATTATGTTGTTTAAAAGGCGTGTTGTGGGGTTTGTAAGGCTTGAAAAAAACGTGGCGCGAAACGCTGCGGTTTTAAACCGCTCATTAACCTCGTCAAAATCCCTTAGCATTTCGTTTCCGCGGCAATATGATTTTATTACCTTCATTCCGTCGGTAAATTCGTTTATCATCGCCGTCTGCTCGCCCCTAATCTGCGCCTGCTCGGTGAACCAGCGGTGTATTTTCTTTGCGATAAACCGTGCGGAAAAAAGTGAAAGAGGAGTAAGCGCCGCCACAAGAACGGTAACGGATATGTTATAGCTTAACATAACCGCAAGTGTTCCTATAATTGTTATAACCCCCGTGAAAATCTGTGAAAGTCCCATAAGCATGCCATCGGAAAATGTGTCAACGTCCGAAATCATGCGGCTTAGTAAGTCGCCGGAGGCATGGGTGTCAAGATATGAAAGCGGCAGGCGCTGAAGCTTTGCAAACAGTATTTCGCGCAAATCCCGCGAAACGCAAAATGTAATTTTATTGTTGCATACTGCAAGCAGCTGCTGTGCCGCGGCGGCAATAAGAGCCACTGCCGCAACGTAATAAACGTATTTCAAAACACCGTCAAAATTCACCTTTCCGGCGGCAATCATACAGTCAATTGCCTTTCCGCAAAGGATAGGTATTATAAGCGTTGCCGCAGAGCTTACGGCGGCGCATATAAAGCTTATAACCGCCAAAGGCAGATAAGGCTTTAAATAAGGTAGTATTTTTTTAGTCATTGCCGTCGTCCTCCTCACCCAAAACGCTTTGGTGTATCTCGCGGTAAACCTTGCAATTTTCCAAAAGCTCATCATGTGTTCCCATACCCAAAAGCAACCCGTCATCAAGCACTAAAATATTGTCCGCATGCTCTATTGCGGCAGTGCGCTGGCTGATTATAATAAGCGTTGGCTTGTAGGGAAGTTTTGAAATGGCACGGCGCATTGCTGCGTCAGTTGCATAGTCGAGGGCAGACGAGCTGTCGTCCAAAATAAGAAGCTCCGGTTTTGAAACAAGCGCCCTTGCAACGGAAAGACGCTGGCGCTGTCCTCCTGAGAAATTTCTGCCGCCCTGTTCAACCTCTGCGTCAAGCATGCCCGGTTTTTGGCGCACAAAGTCATCAGCCTGAGCCGCAGCCAGTGCTTCCCACAGTTCCTTGTCGGAGGCACTTGGATTGCCGTAGAGCAGATTGCTTCTGATTGTGCCCGAAAACAGCTGTGCCCTTTGCATAACAACAGCCGCTTTTTTTCTCAGCGCCTCCTCGGACCAGTCTTTTATGTTGTGTCCCATAAAATATACACTGCCCTCTGTTGCGTCATAAAAGCGCGCCGCAAGGCTTGCAAGGGTTGATTTTCCGCTGCCTGTTCCGCCGATAACACCCAAAACGCTGCCTTTTTTCAGTGTAAAGCTTATATCGGAAAGCGAGCTTTCCGCCGCGCCGGCATATTTTAACCCTGCATGGTCGAATATAAGCGCGTTATCGCCTTCGTCCTCCGTGACATTGCCGAATGTCATGGATGTTTTTGTGTCCAAAACCTGTCCGATTCTGCCGCAGCTTACAACCGCTTTGCTTAAAAGTATTATAAGATTTGCAAGCTTAACAAGCTCCACAAGTATCTGGGAAAGGTAGTTTATAAGGGCAATAACGTTACCCGACATTAAAACGCCGCTTTGCACCTTTCCTGCACCCAGCCACAGTATCAGAATTATACCGCTGTTTATAACAATGTAGTTTAAGGGATTCATAACCGCCGCAAGCCGTCCGGCTTTCAGCTGGAGCTGTGTCAAAAAGCTGTTTTCACTGTCAAACTGTTCTGTTTCGCTTTCCTCACGCCCAAAAGCGCGTATAACGCGCACGCCTTCTAAATTTCCCCTTGCCGAGGCGGTTACAGTGTCAAGCTGATGCTGCTGGCGTTTGTACTGGGGCTTTGTAAGGAACATTATTCCGAAAACAATTATGAACAAAATCACAATAATGCCAAGAAATACCGGTGAAATGCGGAAATTAATCGTAAATGCCATAATCATTGCGCCGAAAACGATAAACGGACTGCGCAGAAACAGCCTTAAAAACATATTAATTCCGTTTTGCACCTGGTTTACGTCAGCAGTCATTCTTGTAATAAGCGCCGATGCGCCTAAGGCGTCAAGCTCTGAAAAACTCAGCGTTTTTATGTGTGCCAAAAGTTTGTGCCTGAGCCCGGTGGAAGTGCCGATTGCCGCTTTTGCGGCAAAATACTGTGCGGTGAAGCTGCATGCAAGCCCCAAAAGTGCCATTAAAATTAAAATTCCGAAATGAGTCAGAATGTATTTTTTGTCGCCGTTTGTGATTCCCACATTTATTATTTTTGCAACCACCAAAGGCACAATAAGGTCAAAAAGAGCCTCCAGCATTTTAAAAAGCGGTGCCAAAAAGCTCTCTTTTTTATATTGCTTAAAAAACGGTAAAAGATGTTTCATGTGCTGTGTTCCCTTCGTATTTCTTCACCAATATATTCTACCACTAATGCGAAGATAATGCAATATTTTTAATATATAATGTAAAAACTCTTAAATTCCGAAATCAGGGCAGAAAAACAAGCTACTCTTTATTAATGTGCATATTTACGTATATATTTCTGTACTCCGATGGTGTAAGTCCTGTGTGATATTTGAAGTATTTTACAAATGCGTTTTCGCTGGGAAATGACAGCATTGCGGAAATTTCCTTGACGGACGCCATGGTGGTGGACAGGAGGTTTTTTGCGTTGTCGGTTTTCACGCTGTTAATATAGTCTTTTATGCCCACTCCGAAGGCGTGTTTAAAAAAACGTGCAATGTAGTTTTCGTTATACCCGAAATGCTGTGCCGTTTGTTTTACCGTAACCCCTTCAGATGCGGAAGCATTCAGCCATTCTTTAATTCTTGCGGCGAGAACAGGCACGTTTTCGCCGCTGTTTTGTATCTTCGATTTAATTTCGCGGACGATTGCTGCCGAAAAAAGGTCTGCCATACAGCTTTCACCGGAATAGTGAAGAACCTGAGCGAAAAGGGAAACCAGCTGTTGCGGTGCGGCGATGCTGCCTGTTTTTATGTCGTTTAAGTAGTTTGGGTCGGAAAGATGTATGTGCAGCCAGTAAAAAGAAACCGGGGGTTTCGACGTTTTAAAACCGAAGTGGGTTTTGTGCGGCTCAAGCAGTAAAAAGTCATTTTCCCCTACGGTGTATTTTACGCCGTTTTCACTTATGTACGCCGTGCCTTTTCTCATAAATATTATTTCGTATGTATCAATTTGCCTCTTGGGGTGCCGCCAGCTTTTGTCCTGGATAAAAAGCCCGGCATATGAATATTCAAGATTTACTCCGTCAAATGTTATCATGTATGATTTTCTCACTTCTTATACCGTTTTTTCACTTGCGTATTTTGCAATGTATATGCTACACTGATTGTAACATGAAATAGTTAATGTGTCAATAAAAGTGTGAAATTCACACATATTAAACGGAGGAACAGGAATGAAAAAAATGTGTTGCAATTTTTTTACGTCAAATGAAATTGTTCCAGGCGGCTGGTTTGCACGGCAGCTGAAAATCCAGGCTGACGGTCTTGCAGGAAATCTTGACAAGATGTGGCCCGATGTGCGCGACAGTGCATGGATAGGTGGAAAATGCGAGGGTTGGGAGCGTGTTCCCTACTGGTTGGACGGCTTTATTCCCCTTGCATATCTTTTAAATGACGAGGACATGATTGCCCGTGCAAAAAAATACATTGACGCGATTTTGTCTTTTCAGCGTGAGGACGGCTGGATTTGCCCCTGCGCCGATGATGAGCGCGGCAATTATGATACGTGGGCGGTGCTTTTGATAACAAAGGTTTTGTGCCTTTACTGCGACTGTTCCGGCGATGAGCGGATAATCCCGGCGGTGGAGCGCTGTTTAAAGCAGTTTTCAAACCATATTAATGTTCATACACTGAGAAACTGGGGCGCGTCGCGTTGGTTTGAAGGCTTGATTGCCATACATTGGCTTTACGAGAGAAAGCCGGAACAGTGGCTTTTGGCACTTGCCAAAAAACTGCATGCACAAGGCTTTTCGTGGGAAAAGATATTCAGCGACGGGCTTTTAGACGATTGCACAGAGGATTGGGACTATTGTTCACATATAGTGAACATTGCCATGATGCTTAAATCACAGGCGCTGTGGTCGCTGCTTGGTGAGGCGGATTGCGAGAACTTTGCGGAAAAAGCTTCCGAATACCTTGATAAAAAGCACGGTACCGCAGCAGGGCACTATAACGGCGATGAAAATTTATCGGGCACTTCTCCGATTCAGGGCGGCGAGCTTTGCAGCGTGGTTGAGCTTATGTATTCTTATGAGTGGCTTTTTGCGGTTACAGGGAATATAAAGTGGCTTGACAGACTGGAGCTTTTGGCGTTTAACTCTCTGCCTGCCGCGATAAGCCCCGATATGTGGTCGCATCAGTACGACCAGATGACAAACCAGGCTGCATGCTTTCCCATGGCAAAACAACCTTTCCGAACTAATAACAATGTAGCGCACATTTTCGGTCTTGAACCACATTTTGGCTGCTGCACCGCAAATTTCGGACAGGGATTTCCGAAACTTGCATTGTCGTCATTTATGACAGCGGAAAATAAAATTGTGTCATGTGTTTTAATTCCCGGAGCAGTTAAAACAAATGTAAACGGCGCGGAGGTTACGTGTGAGCTTATAACGGAATATCCCTTCAGAAACAGGCTTTTGTACCGCGTGACGGTGTCGGAACCCACCGAATTCACCTTGTCCGTGCGTATACCGTCATTTGCAAAAGCGGCAAAGGCAGACGGTAAAAATATATCATGCGGTGAATTTTACGATATAACGCGGAAATGGAGCGGAGAGTCCGAAACAGAAATAATGCTTGAATTTGAGCCGAAGCTTGAAAAACGCCCGGAGGGAATGTTCTGCTTAAAATGCGGTCCGCTTTTGTACTCGCTGCCGATTGAGAGTCAGTGGGAGCGCGTTGAGTACACAGCCGCCGGTGTGGAACGCAAGTATCCTTACTGTGACTACTATATTTATCCCAAGTCAAAGTGGAATTACGCTTTTGCGGACGATACATTTGAGGTTAGCGAAAACGATTATACCTCGGCATTTGATACGAAAAATCCCCCGGTTTTTATACCTGTAAAGGTTTGCGAAATTGAATGGGGCTTTAACAACGGTCACTGCGACAGGTCCCCTGTGTCGGCAAAACCGCTGGGCGCACCGGAAATAATACGGTTTGTGCCGTACGGCTGTACAACCTTAAGAATGACAGAGATGACTTTTGTTGACAAAAAATAAAATATGTGCTATATTTGTCCCATAGGGGGTAGGATTTGTGGTTAATATAACATTTGAACACGAAACAACAAAATATCACGATACATTTGAGCAGATTAATTTTAAATTCAACGGCAGAAACGCCGTGCTTGTTCTGCCGAACGGCGAGGTTAACGGAAAATGGTTTTTTAAAACGGAGTATTTTGACGCATTTCCGGATTTTCAGATTGAAATGCTTAATAAGGGTTATTGCCTTGCTTATATAGAAAACACCAATCGCTGGGGCTTAAGAGAGGACACCGATATGCAGTACAGGTATGCATGTTTTCTCCATGATACGGCAGGACTTTCAAAAAAGTGTATGACAATAGGTATGAGCTGCGGAGGTATGTTTGCAATTAAGCTTGCCGCGCGGTATCCATCTGTTGTTGCGGCGCTTTATCTGGATGCACCGGTTGTTGATTTGTTAAGCTGTCCTTTTGATATACTGCGTTCACACGATTCGGACGCAATCGCCGACAGCGAGGCACTTGATGCTCTCGGACTTACCATGCCGCAGATGTTAAAATACCGCGAACATCCGTACGATATGCTGCCGGAGCTTATAAAAAGCAGAATACCGGCAATTGTTGTGGCAGGTGATTCGGACAGCATTGTGCCATTTGGTGAGAACGGAAAATGGCTTGTTGATATGTATAAAAAAGCGGATATTCCGATTAAGGTGTATATAAAAAACGGCTGTGACCATCACCCTCACGGGCTTGCGGATAATTCACCTATTGCGGAGTTTGCGGAAAAATACTATATTTAATGTGAACGGAGCGTGGATTGAGTAAAATATATTATTGACCTATAATGTAAACAGCGGAGGCGATAATGTATGGATTTGAATAAAAACGGAAGGCTCATAAGAGATTTAAGAAAAGCAAGGGGAATGACCCAGAAGGAAGTGGCGGAAAGCTTGGGCGTGCTTCCGAAAACGGTTTCAAAGTGGGAAACGGGTCACGGATTTCCCGATGTTTCGGCAGTGTCTTGCCTGTCTGAAATTCTCGGCGTAGATGAGAAAACTTTGCTTTCCGGCAGCCTCGCGCAAAATCCCGAGGAGGTCGGTAATATGAAAAAAATGAAATTTTACGTTTGTCCGAAATGCGGCGGATTTTTGTGGGGCAGCGGCGAAAGCACGGTCAGCTGCTGCGGTCATGTTTTAAAACCGCTTGAAGCAAAAGCGGAGGAGGAAGGACATAAAGCAAGCGTTGTTGATACGGAAAATGATTTTTACGTAACTTTCAGTCATGAAATGACAAAGGTGCATTATATATTCTTTGCCGCGTATGTCTGCTTTGACCGCGTGCTTGTTGTACTCCTTTATCCCGAGCAGGACAGCGCCGTGCGTTTTCCGAAAATGTACGGCGGCAAACTTTATTTTTACTGTAACACTCACGGTCTGTTTGTGCATGCAGAACAAAAAGAAAAAAATGAAAAAAACGGTAACACAAGCCTGACGGCTGTTATGTCGGCATTTTCACGGGCATATCATTTTGAAAACGCCGAAAATCCCGTGTTTTGTGACAGCGCTGCGCGGAAAATGTTTTCCGATGAGGAATACGAAAGCATTTACGGCTATATAACGGAAGGCGGCAGAGATGCAAAACAGTATGTAAACACATTTTTGGCGCCCACGCCCCTTGCCCGTGCGCGGTTTTGCGAGGACAGCCTTGCCGTATTAAAATAAACAACAGCCAAACGGAGGTTTTATCCTTCCGTTTGGCTGTTGTTTTAAAATTCCGGTGTGTATTTTTCTGCGATTTTAGTGTATTTAAGTTTTTTAACTTTGATATCTTTTAATTTCCACCAACTTGAAAATGCTTCAAAACCGATTTTGCCGTATTTTGTAACATCTATCGGCTCCGGATCTGTAATCTCAAGACATAGTTTTCCGTCTGCAAGCACGAAAATTTTTCCGTCGATGTTTCCAAGTTGCATTTTATATTCCTTTTCAGGGTCAAATTCAAAAAGCTGAGTTGCCGCCGTAAGCTTATATTCCGGAGATTTTTCAAAGCCCACATTTCCGTGCCAAAAGGCCTCAATGCCGGCAACATATGCAATATCCCGAATGTCTTTTGATTCGTTCCATGAACCGTTAATCATAATGTTAATGTCATGGGTGGATGGAGCAATCATCTTCGCGGTTACTTCAAGCATAATGTTACCGAAAAAATCAGCCTTTGAAACAATCATGCCCGGACAGCAATCGGGATTTTTGCCCACGATCCATCCGTTTTCAGTATACCATTCACCGCATTTAATTTCAAAATCCTTTTTAAACTGTTCGTCTGTGAACTCGTTTTGTTCGTACACAAGCTCGCTTTCATTTAAAAATACATCAATTCCGGCAAGAAGCAGCTGCCCATCCTCAATTTTGCGGCACCTGTCTGCCCGAAATTCAAATTTTTTACGTTGGTTTCTCATCAAAATTTCTCCTTATTTATAATATTCCTTCATGTCGGCATTGCACGGCAACGCAAAAATATCACTAATAAGCTTTTCTGCCTGTGCACGCGAACGCGTCCAGGGATCCATCATTACAAGATCTGTCAGATGTTCAAGGCTGTGATGCTCAAACGCGGCAAGCTCCATTTCAACAGGCGCAATTCTGTCGCGAAGAAGGTGTGCCATAATAGGTTTGGGCAGTCCGTTATTGTGAATAGGATGAACGCCGTGTTTGTCAACGCGCGCAGCTATTTCAACCTCATAATCGGTGGGTAGTCCCTTCATATAGCCGCCGTCATTTAATATGTTTACCACTACCTTGTTGTCTACGTCAAATGCAAGAGCTTCTATAAGCGGAATCATAGGCTCATCCGACGGCATATCGGAAAATGCCTCTGAAACTTTAACGGATTTATCCTCTACCACTCGTTTGATTTTTTCTATGTTTTCATCGCACAGCTTAAAGTAATCCTGATACCACTGATAAGGCGTGCTCTCAAAACACTCCTCAATTTTTTCATCGGTGTGGTATTCCCAACCCCAGGCACCGCCGCCTGCACTCGGCGTATCGCCAATCGGGAACAAACCGTATCGCTTGTATATATCAATCGCTTTTTTACCGATTTCGTCAGCTCCGCGATCACTGTCCTTAACGGCAATTCTGCCGTCATGCCCGTCAATCCATTTGTCGAGCAGCTTGTATCCGTCTTCGCCGCCGTATCTGAAGCTTGTAAGCCATATAAAATGGTTTACGCCCGCAATCTCATAACCGAGCTTATCCCTTGAAAGTCCCATTGCATTTATAATTTTGTATACGCCTGTATAGCCGTGGCACATGCCGATAATTTTAGCGTTTTTGTACTTTCTTGAAAGATATGTAACACCGCCCTGCACAGGGTTTGCAACCATTATGTAATATGCATCGGGGCAGATGTCCAGCACGTCAACAAGAATACTTTCCATAAGGCGAAGCTGGTGAAAATTAATAAAAAATGCCTCGTCATGCAAAACATGAAAACTGCCGCCGAAACGGTAGCCGTTATCATAAGCGACTTTTATTCCCTGTTTGAACCTGTCATGACCGTAGTCAAGAGCAACATTTAAAACAAAATCAGAATCTTTTAGTGCCTCGCGCCTGTCCATGGTCTTTTCAATATTAAGCTTCACGCCGGTTTCCTCAGAATATCTTGTGCACAAGCCGTAGATTGCGTCAAGTCTGTCTTTATCTATATCCATAAGAGTTACGGTACAGCCGGCAAAGTGTTTGTTTATGCATATGTCCTTAACAAGGTTTAGGGAAAATATAGCGCTTCCCGCACCTATTATACAAATTTTACATGACATTATTATTTCTCCTTTCATCTGCTTATAAACTCATCTATATAAGTTGATTTAATAATATCACATAATATACAGAATGTCAAGCGGTATATAAAAAAGCTGAAGGAAAATTCCTACAGCTTTTTGACGGAGCGGCGCACGGCAAGATTCGGTGTAAATATTTTTTTATACGGCCATTCCGTGCCGGAAGTGCAAATTTCGTAAAGTGCGGCAGCCACAGCCTCACCCAGCTTTTCTTTCGGGTGAACAATGCTTGTAAGAGGCGGCGTCACCGTTGAGGCTATTACCGTGTCGTCCACGCTTATGACGGATATTTTGTCGGGAACCGATATATTGTTATCCGCAAAAATTTCCATACATTCCTTTGCAACAAGGTCATTGTAGCAAAATATGCCCGTTATTTCAGGGTGCAGTGCAAGAGTTCCCGGCAGCCGTGTCTTTAAATCATCGCAGCAGTCTATAAGCAGCGGCGGAGTGTTGAGTTTCTCCGCAAAGCCGTCTGTTCTTTGCTTTGAATCGCGGTATTTGTTGTTATGAATAACGCATAAATTTTCGTGTCCGCAGCTCAAAAAGTATTGTGCCGCAAGTCGCCCGACTTCCTTTTCATCGAGGATAACGTATGAGGGCACGACATTTTCGTACACCCCGTCTAACATTATGTACGGAATACCGGAGCGTATCAGTGTGTCAAAGGCATGTGCTGTTTCGTCAGAATTGCCGCAAAGTGTGGGGCAAGGCTGAACAATAACGCCGTCAGAGCCTTTGGCTGCAATATTTTCTAAAAGGGCATTTATGGTTTTTACATCATTTTTTGTGTCATTAATAACTATTTCGCATTGTTTGTCCTCAAAAACATTGCATATGCTCTGCAAATAATACGGTATAAAATAAACGTCCGTCATGTCAAGGATAACGTCAAATTTCAGCCGTTTTTGTGCTGAAGGAACAGCGATACAAAAGGTTCCCTTACCGTGCTGCTTTGCCAAAAGCCCCTCGTTTACCAAAACAGAGAGGGCCTCTCTTATGGTAAGTCTGCCTATGCGGTAGTAATTTACCATCTCGTTTTCGCTCATTAATTTTTCGCCCGGGATTATTTTTCCCGATTTAATTTCATCTCTTATTTTATCTGCAAGCTGCAGGTACAGCGGAACTCCGTTTGTTCTGTTAATCATATAAACATCCTTCCGTAATCACACATATATATAAGTATATATGTTTATCATGCCGTTGTCAAGAATTTTTGAAAAAACGAGAGCCGCACAAAAATGTGCGGCTCTCGGCTGTGTTATTGATTAATCAAACAGCTTGCTGTATTTTGTCCAGTGCTCGTATTTCTCCTTAGCCTGTTTTTCGGCCTCGGTGAACAGCGTTTCTGCTTTTTCGGGGAATTTGCGTGCAAGTGAGCTGTAACGAACTTCATTCATAATAAAGTCTCTGTACGAAGCGTCCGGAGCCTTTGAATCCATCTGGAAGGGATTCTTGCCTTCAGCAGTAAGTTTGGGGTCAAATCTGAATGTCTGCCAGTAACCTGCCTTAACAGCATTCTTTATAACCTTCTGAGTATCTGTCATACCGCCCTTGATACCGTGGTTAATGCAGGGAGCATAACCGATGATAAGCGAAGGACCGTGGTAAGCAACAGCCTCTTTTATAGCTTTAACGGTCTGAGCCATATCGTAACCCAAAGCAACCTGTGCTACGTATACATAACCGTAAGACATTGCAATTTCGGCAAGGTTCTTTTTCTTAATCGGCTTACCGCCTGCAGCAAACTGTGCAACAGCGCCGGTAGGAGTAGCCTTTGAAGCCTGACCGCCTGTGTTTGAGTAACC